>NZ_QKMA01000004.1:221222-257667 GCF_003208255.1 Thioalkalivibrio sp. ALE21 | reverse complement strand
GGAAACACTGATCAATGTACACGCTCGCGCTCGAGTCGCTTTTGCGTGGGAACAAGGCGCGGCGACCGCCGTGCAGTCATTCTGCACAAGGGAGCCGCAACGCCGTGCGCGCGCAAAAGCGGCCGAGCCCCTGCATTCAATAACTTGTGGGGGTTGGCACCCCGGGTTCCCCGATCCTGCGTTGCGGCCCTTGCCGGTAGAACCACTACCGGCTGCGTACCGCGCCTTGTCTCGGAAAACCCGGGGTGCCAACGCGAGCGTGTACATTGATCAGTGTTTCCCTAGCCGCGGCCGAGTTCCTCGCTGCGTGCCGCCGCCGCCTGCATGGCGCGCCGCAGCAGGCCGCGCAGGTCGCCCTGCTCGAGTGTGTTCAGGGCCTGTTCGGTGGTGCCCCCGGGCGAGGTGACGCGCCGGCGCAGCTCCGCGGCATCCTCGGGGCTGTTGGCCGCCAGCCGGGTGGCCCCGGCCAGGGTGCCCAGCGTCAGTTCGCGCGCCGTCTGCGCCGGCAGCCCCAGTTCTTCGGCGGCGGCCTGCATGGCCTCGATGATCAGGAAGACATAGGCGGGGCCGCTGCCGGAAGTCGCGGTCACGGCGTGCATCAGTTCTTCGTCTTCCACCCACAGGGCGCGGCCGACGGCCTCCATCAGGGCCGTTGCGGCCCGGCGGTCTTCCTCGCCCACGCCGGGCCCGGCGAACAGGCCGGTGACACCGGCGCCCACCAGCGCGGGCGTGTTGGGCATGGCCCGTACGATGCGCGCCTGCGGCCCCAGCCATTCGCCCAGCCGGGCGGTGGTGACCCCTGCGGCCACGGAGACCACCAGCGGGTCGCCGCTGGCCACTGCGTCGCGCAGCGTCGGTGCGACCTCGGGCAGGGTCTGCGGCTTGACCGCCAGGACCAGGATGCCGGTGTCGCCGGCGAGTTCTTCCGGACTGCCGGCGCCCAGGCCGGGGAAGCGGCCTTGCAGGGCTTCGACGCGTTCCGGGCGGGTGTCGGCGATGGCCAGGCGGTCGGCGGCGCGTCCGCTGTCGACCAGCCCCTGGATCAGGGCCTCGCCCATGTTGCCGGCGCCGATGAAGGCGACTTCGCGGGAATGCTGGGGCATGCGGACTCCGGTGCAGAAGGGGTGGATTCAGGCGGGACGCGGGCCGAACAGGTCGGTACCGATGCGCACCAGCGACGCACCTTCAAGGATGGCGGCTTCGAGGTCGCCCGACATCCCCATGGACAGGGTATCGAGTTCGTGGCCGCGACGGCAGAGGTCGTCGCGCAATTCGCGCAGGCGGGCGAACGGGATGCGCTGGCGTTCCGGGTCGGTTTCGGCCGCCGGCAGGGTCATCAGGCCGCGCAGATGCAGGTGCGGCAGGGCGGCGATCGCGTCCGCCAGCGCCGGCAGGGCGTCCGGTTCCACGCCGGCCTTCTGCGGTTCGCCGGAGACATTGACCTGGATGCAGACCTGCAGTGGACCGAGGTGTTCGGGACGCTGCTCGCTCAGGCGTCGCGCGATCTTCTCGCGTTCCAGGGTGTGGACCCAGGCGGCGCGTTCGGCCACCGCGCGGGTCTTGTTGCTCTGCAGCGGGCCGATGAAGTGCCATTCGATCCCGGCCGGTTCCGGGGGTGCCTCCAGGGCGTCGTGCTTGTCGATGAGCTCCTGCACGTAGTTCTCCCCGAAAGCGGTCTGGCCGAGGCGGTGCAGGGCCCGGATTTCCGCGACATCGCGGGTCTTGGAGACCGCCAGCAGGCGGACGGAATCCCGCGGACGGCCGGCACGGTGGCAGGCCTGCGTGATGCGGGCGTGAACTCGTTCGAGGGCGGCTTCTGGCGTGCTCATTGGCCTATGATATAGTCCTGAAGACATGATCAGAAGTGGTGTCTTTATCGGCGCCATCCACGGTCGCCACGGACGGAGCGCGCGGCGGCCCGGAACAACGGGGGATTGAATGGATATCACGCAGCTGCTGGCGTTTTCGGTCAAGAACGGGGCCTCGGACCTGCACATCTCCGCGGGCATGCCGCCGATGGTGCGCATCGATGGCGACATGCGCCGGGTGAATGTCCCGGTGATGGAGCACAAGGAAGTGCAGGGCCTGATCTACGACATCATGAACGACCGTCAGCGCAAGGACTACGAAGAGTTCCTGGAGACGGACTTCTCGTTCGAGGTTTCGGGGCTGGCGCGCTTCCGTGTCAACGCCTTCAATCAGGACCGCGGCGCGGCGGCGGTGTTCCGGACCATCCCCTCCAAGGTCCTGACCCTGGAAGACCTGGCCACGCCGAAGATCTTCGAGGACATCGCCAACTACCCGCGCGGGCTGGTGCTGGTGACCGGCCCCACCGGTTCGGGTAAGTCCACCACGCTGGCGGCGATGGTCAACCACCGCAACGAGAACGACTACGGGCACATCCTCACCATCGAGGACCCGATCGAATTCGTGCACGAGTCGAAGAAGTCGCTGATGAACCAGCGCGAGGTGCACCGCGATACCCACGGTTTCTCCGAGGCCCTGCGCTCGGCCCTGCGCGAGGACCCCGACACCATCCTGGTCGGCGAGCTGCGCGACCTGGAGACCATCCGTCTGGCGCTGACCGCGGCCGAGACCGGGCACCTGGTGTTCGGCACGCTGCACACCAGTTCGGCGCCCAAGACCATCGACCGCATCATCGACGTCTTCCCGGCTGCGGAAAAGGACATGGTGCGCGCGATGCTGTCGGAATCCATGCGTGCGGTGATCTCGCAGACCCTGATGAAAAAGATCGGCGGCGGGCGCGTTGCGGGTCACGAGATCATGCTGGGGACGCCGGCCATCCGGAACCTGATCCGCGAGAACAAGATCGCGCAGATGTATTCCACCATCCAGACCAGCGCCGGAACCGGCATGCAGACCCTCGACCAGTGCCTGAAGGACATGCTGGCCCAGGGGCTGGTCAGCCGTGAGGATGCCCGCCGCAAGGCCGTGAACCCCGACGCCCTGTAAAACCGAGCCATCGCCGTGGTCGCCCGGCGGGGCGGCCACGCCAATCGGAGGATGCCCATGGATCGTGACAAGGCGATCAAGTACATGCACGACCTGATGAAGGCCCTGGTGGACCGGGGCGGGTCGGACCTGTTCATTACCGTGGGGATGCCGCCGGCCGCCAAGATTGACGGGAAGGTGGTCCCGCTGACCGAGCAGAAACTCACGCCCTCGCACACCCAGGCGCTGGTGCGGGCGATGATGAACGACAAGCAGTCGGCTGAATTCGAGCGCAATCAGGAGTGCAACTTCGCGGTCGGCCTGGCGAGCATTGCGCGCTTCCGCGTGAACGTCTTCACCCAGCGCGGGAGCAGCGGCATGGTGATGCGCGTGATCAATTCGGAGATCCCGCGCTTCGAGGACATCCGCATGCCGCCGCAGCTGGAAGAGATCACCATGGAGAAGCGCGGCCTGGTGATCTTTGTCGGGGGTACGGGCTCGGGCAAGTCGACCTCGCTGGCGGCGATGATCGGTCATCGCAACCGGTCATCGTCGGATCACATCGTGACCATCGAGGATCCGATCGAATTCGTGCATCAGCACGGCAAGAGCATCGTGACCCAGCGCGAGGTCGGTGTGGACACCCACGACTACCAGATCGCGCTGAAGAACACCCTGCGTCAGGCCCCGGACGTGATCCTGATCGGCGAGATCCGCGACCGCGAGACCATGGACTACGCGGTGGCCTTCGCCGAGACCGGTCACCTGTGTCTGTCCACGCTGCACGCCAACAGCACCAACCAGGCGCTGGACCGCATCATCAACTTCTTCCCCGAGGACCGGCGCGAGCAGCTGCTGATGGACCTTTCGCTGAACCTCAAGGCGGTGGTCTCGCAGCGCCTGGTGCGCCGCGAGGATGACCAGGGGCGTGTGCCGGCGGTGGAGATCCTGATCAACACTCCCCTGATGGCGGATCTGATGCTCAAGGGTGCGGTGCACGATATGAAGGAGCTGATCTCGCGCTCGCGCGAGCAGGGCATGCAGACCTTCGACCAGGCGCTGTTCGATCTCTACGAGAGCGGCGAGATCAGTTACGACGAGGCCCTGCGCAACGCCGACTCGGTGAACGACCTGCGCCTGCGCATCAAGCTCGACAGCGAGCGCGCGCGGCGCGATGGTGCCCCGGCGGTGGCCGACACCGGCGAGGGCATTGCGGTGGAAGACGATCCGGAGGATTTCCGTGTCCGCTGAAGCACAGAGCAACCAGCCGGGGGGCGCCCAGTCCGGCGAAGGCGAGGCCCGGCCGCGCCAGCTGCAGATCGAGCCCTACCTCAAGCTGATGGCGCAGAAGTCGGCCTCGGACCTGTTCTTCCTCACCGGGGCGCCGGCGTCGATCAAGGTGGATGGCGTACTGCAGCCCATCGCGCGACGGGCACTGGCGCCGGGGCAGACCGAGGGCATTGCCCGCGAGATGATGAACGACCATCAGGAGCGGATCTTCGACGAAGAGACCGCGGTCAATTTCGGCCTCACCCGCGAGGGGCTGGGCCGCTTCCGCGTGAACGTCTATCGCCAGCGCGGCGAAGTGGCGATGGTCATCCGCTTTATCAGCAGCTCCGTGCCCACCATCGACCAGCTGGGGCTGCCGGAGGTGCTGAAGGAGTTCATGACCTACCGCGACGGCCTGGTGCTGGTGGTCGGCTCGACGGGTACCGGGAAGTCGACCACGCTGGCGGCGATGATCGACCATCGCCTGACCATCGATACCGGGCATATCCTGACCGTCGAGGATCCGATCGAATTCCTGTTCCAGCACAAGCGGGCGATCATCGGCCAGCGCGAGGTCGGAATCGACACGCCCAGTTACGAACACGCCCTGCAGGAGGGCATGCGCGAGGCCCCGGACGTGATCATGGTCGGGGAGATCCGCAATCGCGAGACCATGCGGGCGGCCCTGAATTACGCCGATACCGGGCACCTGGTGCTGTCCACCCTGCATGCGACCAATGCCTCGCAGGCACTGGACCGCATCATCAATCTGTTCCCCGAGGATCACCGTTCGCAGATCCTGTCGGACCTGTCCCTGAACCTGCGCGCGATTATCGGCCAGCGCCTGCTACAGAAGAAGGATGGCTCGCGGGTGGCGGCACTGGAGGTGCTGGTGAATACGCCGTACATCTCCGAGCTGATTCACAAGGAGGAGATCGGCGAAATCAAGGAGATCATGGCGAAGTCGGCCTCGGTCGGCATGCAGACCTTCGACCAGGCGATCGTCAAGCTCTTCAAGTCGGGCAACGTGATGCTGAACGAGGCCCTGAGCAAGGCCGATTCGCGCGCCAACCTCGAGTGGAAGCTCAACTTCGGCGGGGGCGTGGGGGCCGCCGAGGAAGGTGGCGAGGAAGAGCTCAAGCCGCCCGAATAGTCTGTCGCGGGCCCCGTGTCCTTTCCGGCCCCGATCCGAGCCGGGGAGGAAGCTTACGGGGCCGGTTCGGGGAAGACGTCGGCGGCCGCGAACACCGGGCCGTCGACGCAGACGCGTTTCATCGCCACGCTTTCCCCGGTGCGCACCGGCACGGTGCAGCCGGCACAGCCGCCCACCGCGCAGGCCATGAATTCCTCCAGCGACACCTGGCAGGGCAGGTCGAATTCCGCGGCCAGCTCCGCGCAGGCCTCCAGCATCGGGTGCGGCCCGCAGGCAAAGATCTCCACCTCCCTGCGTTCGGCGGGGTCCAGTCCGTCCAGCCAGGCGCGCGCGAGGTCGGTGACGAAGCCGTCGAACGCCCCCGGAATTCCGGCCTTCGAGGTGAGGCGACACGAGATCCCCCAGTCTTCCAGCAGCGGCAGCGTGCCGATGGCGCCGTCCGGCAGCCCCGGCCACAGCACTTGCGATGGCCGCGGGCGGAACGGGAACGGGACCTCGGACCCCAGGATCGCACGGGTTGTGCCCGCCTCGCCCTGCTGGCGCAGGCGGTCGGCGAGGAAGATCATCGGCGGGATGCCGACGCCGCCACCCAGCAGCAGGCGCCGCGGCCGCTCCGGGGGCAGCGTGAACGGCCGGCCGATCGGTCCCAGCACCTGCAGGCTGCGGCCCACCGGCTGTTCCGCCAGCGCCCGGGTGCCGTCGCCCACCGTCTTGTACAGGAATTCCACCCAGCCGGCATCGGGGTCGACCCGCTGGATCGACAGCGGCCGCCGCATCGGCAGGCGTGGCGAGCACTGGATGTGGGCGAACTGCCCGGGCTGCGCGCGCCGTGCACACTCCGGGGCCTCCACCCGCAGGATCCACTGACCACTTCCGGCATCCTCGTGGGACAGGATGCGCGCGGCCTCCTCGAACAGGGTGCCGCGATGCGGCGGGTGCTGCGGATTCATGCGTCGTCCTCGCCGGGGCGGCTCCAGGTGGGGCGTCCGGCGACCCAGGTCTCGCGGACCTCGCCGCCGAACGTCCAGTCGAAAAACGGGGTGTTGTGCCCGGCGCTGAGCCAGTGCTCCCGCCGGATGTCATGGAGGGCACCCGGGTCGAACAGCACGAAATCCGCCCGCGAGCCGGGCGCCAGGCGGCCATGTTCCAGTCCCAGAACTTCCGCGGGGCCGTTCGTGATCCGCGACAGGGCCTGTTCGAGACTCAGCAGTCCGTCTTCGACCAGGCGCAGGGTCAGGGGCAGCAGGGTTTCCAGCGCGGCGATGCCGGGAAGGGTGTCGGCGAAGGGCCCCAGCTTGCTGTCGGCCTCGTGCGGCTGGTGGTCGGAACAGATGGCTGCAATGCTGCCGTCGGCCACGGCCGCACGCAGCCCGTCGCGGTCGCGCTGGCTTCTCAGCGGCGGAATGACGTGGCAGTCGGGATTGAACTCGGCCACGTCAACCTCGGTGAGGAACAGCTGGTGAGCGGCCACGTCCGCGGTGACCGGGAGGCCGTCGCTGCGCGCCTTGGCAATCATCTCCGCGCCCCGCCGCGTGGACAGCCGCGCGACATGCACCCGCGCCCCGGTCTGTTCCACCAGCGCCAGGATCGCGCCGAGCGCGGCGGTCTCCGCGGCCTCGGGGATGCCCGAGAGTCCGAGGCGGGTGGACACCGGGCCCTCGTGCACGCAGCCGGAGCCGGTCAGGGCCGGATCCTGGGCCGACAGCACGGTGGTCAGATCGAAGGTGCTGGCGTATTCCAGCGCGCGGCGCAGGATCAGGAGGCTGGCGAGCGGGCGCTGCCCGTTGCTGACCCCCGGAGCACCGGCGCGCATCAGCGCGGCCATCTCCGCCAGCTGCTGGCCTTCCAGTCCGTGGGTCAGGGCGCCCAGGGCGTACACCCGCACGCCACAGGCCTCGCGCGCGCGGCGGGTGATCAGCTCGATCACCGCCGGCGAGTCCACCGGCGGATGGGTATCCGGCGGCATGACCAGGGTGGTGACACCGCCGCGCGCCGCGGCGCGGGCCTCCGAGGCGATGGTCGCCTTGTGCTCCTCGCCCGGTTCGCGGGTGCGCGCGGCCAGATCGACCAGTCCGGGAAACACCCACAGGCCCTTGCCGTCGATGCGCCGGCGCGGCTCGAAGCCCTCCGGGATGCTGCCACGGGCCAGGATCTCCTCGCCCTGGACGCACAGGTCGCCCACCGCATCAAAACCGTCCGCAGGGTCGAGGATGCGGACGTTCTCGATCACCACGCTCATGACTGGTGGGCTCCCATCACCATGGACATCACGGCCATGCGCACCGAGATCCCGTAGGTCACCTGTTCCAGGATCACCGAGTGGGGGCCGTCAGCGACCGCGGATTCAATCTCCACGCCGCGGTTGGCGGGGCCGGGGTGCATCACCAGGCAGGTGGGCGAGGCCAGTTGCAGGCGCCGGGCAGTGAGCCCGAAGCGCTGGAAATACTCGTGCTCGGAGGGCAGATGGGCGTGCTCCATGCGTTCGCGCTGCAGGCGCAGCATGATGACCACATCCACGTCCTGCAGCCCGCTGTCCAGATCATGGTGCACATGCACGCCCAGCTGCTCGACATCCGCCGGCAGCAGGGAGCGCGGGGCGACCACCCGCACCTCGCCGGTCTGCAGGATGTTGAGGGCGTGGATCTGCGAGCGGGCCACCCGCGAATGCAGGATGTCGCCGACGATCGCAACCTTCAGTTTGGTGAAATCGCCCTTGTGCCGCCGGATGGTGAACATGTCCAGCAGGGCCTGGGTGGGATGGGCGTGGCGCCCGTCGCCGGCGTTGAGCACGCTGATCCCCGGTGCCGCATGCCGGGCGATGAAATGCGCGGTCCCGCTCTCCTCGTGGCGCACCACAAACATGTCCACGTTCATCGCCTCGAGGTTGCGCAGGGTGTCCAGCAGACTCTCGCCCTTGACCGCCGACGAGGTGCTGACATTGATGTTGAGCACGTCGGCCGACAGCCGCTTGGCGGCCAGTTCGAAAGTGGTGCGCGTACGGGTGCTGGCCTCGAAGAACAGGTTCACGATGGTCTTGCCGCGCAGCAGCGGGACCTTCTTCACCGCCTTCTCGTTCATGTTGGCGAACGATTCGGCGGTATCCAGGATCTCGGTCAGCAGCGTGCGATTCAGCCCCTCGATCGTGAGCATGTGCCGCAGCTGCCCCTCGTCGGTCAGCTGCAGGCGGTTGGGGAGCGGACCGGGCTGGGGCAGGCGGCTGGTGTGCGCGGCGGGCAGCTCCGTCATCCGTCAGCGCCCTCCGGGGGCTCCACCGCCACGCGCTCGAGGCTCAGCGGTTCGGGACCGCGCAGCTTGATCTGCTCGGCCAGGCCCAGCTCCATGTGGGCCCCGGCCACCGCGGCGCAGACCGGCAGTTCACGGCCGTCACGATCGACCAGGACGACCAGCGAGACCGAGGCCGGGCGGCCCCAGTCGAAGAGCTCATTCAGGGCGGCGCGGATGGTGCGGCCGGTGTACAGGACATCATCCACCAGCAGCACGTGTTCGCCGTCCAGGTCCTCCGGGAGTTCCGAGGGGCGCACCTGCGGATGCATGCCGATGCGCGAGAAATCGTCGCGGTAGAAGCTGATGTCCAGCTTGCCCAGCGGACGCTGGATGCCCAGGCGCTCGCGCAGATGTTCGGCGATCCACACACCGCCGGAATGGATGCCGACCACGATCGGGGCCTCGATCCCTCGGGCTTCGAGGAGCTCGCGGGTCCGCGCGGCCATGTCGTCGAGCAGGGTGGGGACTTCAGGCGTCATGGGCATTCTCCAGAAACCAGCCTTCGAGGATGACGGCCGCGGCATGGGCATCCAGCCCCGGGTCGTTGCGGCCCGACCGGCTGCGGTCGCGGGCCAGGTGCGAGCTCAGGCGCTCGTCCGACCAGTATACCGGCTTGCCGAAGCGCGCTTCGAGCGCCGCGCCGAATTCGCGGATGGCCGGGCCCAGCGGGGTCGCCTGGCCGTCCGCCTGGGTGGGCCAGCCGACCACGAACCCCTCCGGGCGCCATTCCGTGACCAGCGCGTCGATGCGGGGCCACGGCGGCGGCGACCCGCCGGCCAGCGTGACCAGACCGCGCGCCGAACCGGTCAGCGGCTCGCCCACCGCCACGCCGATGCGGCGGCGCCCGTAGTCGAACGCCAGAAAGGCCACCGTCTCAGGCGTGCCCGGAGGCGGAGCTGATCAGGTTGACGTCGATGCCGATGAGTTCGGCCGCGCGCGACCAGCGCTCCGCCGGCGGCGTCTCGAACAGGATCCCCGTATCCGAAGGGGCGGTCAGCCAGGCGTTTTCGCCCAGCTCGCTCTCCAGCTGCCCCGGCCCCCAGCCGGCATGTCCGAGGGTGATGAGCACCCGCGCCGGCCCGTTGCCGGCATTGATCGCCTCGAGGATGTCACGCGACGTGGTCAGGCTGACCTGGTCGGTCAGCGGCTGGGTCGCGCGCCACTGCTGTTCCGAGGAATGCAGCACGAACCCGTGCTCCGGCTGTACCGGCCCGCCGCGGAACACCGGCAGCTCCGGCAGATCGTCAGCGGGCTCCAGCTCCACATGCTGCAGCAGGTCGCGCAGCGTGAGTTCCGTTGGCTGGTTGATCACCAGCCCCAGCGCGCCCTCCGCGTCGTGTTCGCACATGTAGGCCACGGCGTGGCTGAACAGCCCGTCGTTGAGGGATGGCATGGCGATCAGGAACTGATCGCGCAGGCTCGATTCCAGAGTGCCTGAGCTTGCGGTATCCATGGGTTCCAGTATCGGCTTGTGCCGGTCTGCGATCAATCACCGGATTCCGCGATACGCCACGACCCGCTGTTGACAGGACAAACTGACGCCGACGATGCTTAACCCCTGAACATGGAAAGGGATTGACCATGGACTCGTCACGGAACGATGCAGTCTCCGGTTCAACACCGAAGCTGGTAGCGCCTTGCTGGTCCGCGCCGACTTCACTGGATTTTCCATCGGCGAAGGGGGCGTCGCGCGGTGCTATTCGCCCGCCGGCTCCAGCGGCAACCTCGCGTGCGCACGGCCGTGAGCCCGGGGGCTCCCCATGGGCTGGCTGATTCCCTACGCGATCGCCTTCCTGGCGGCGGTCGGCATCCTCTCGGAACGCCGGCGGGCCTCGATTCGCACCCGGGTCTTCTACGCCGCCGCGGTGCTGGCTGTGCCTCCGGCGCTGATGACCGGCGTGGCCAGGCTTGTGGAGTCACGGTATGGCGAAGCCGCGTTCGTCGCCGTGGTTCTGCTGGCTTTCGTCGTCGTGCCGCTGGCCCTGGCGTGGCATTTCCTTCGCCGCCATCCCCATCCGGGTCCGCCCGACCCCGGGCTGCGGGGCGCTGGTGTCCGTTTCCTTCCCCGCGATGAATCCGAAGCATCCGTTATCTATTGCTCGGATCCCGAGAATGTGCCCTCCCCCTCCTGCAGGGTAAAGAGCGCATTCAGTCATGGCATCGTGCTCGAGTATCGCTTCGCCCTCGAATACCTTCCCGACTGGAGAGAGATTGACCGTGAGCTCGGTGAGCTGGTGATGCAATTTCGCGGGCAGGATTCCCCGTAGCCAATGACCGTCTTCGTTCAAGGAGGAAATGAGTATGACGCCCGCACTTGATTGTTCCGAACCTGGTCTCCCCTCGGACTTGCGCATGTGTGCCCGCTGGCGGCACCTGCCGCCACGCATGCGAAAGATGTTGGTACCGCTTGATATGCGCACATGCGGTTTCAGTCAATCCGGACATGGAAAGCCTCGCGCATGATCTACGGGTATCTGATCCTTATTGGCGTTATGGCCGTCATCCTTCTTGCGCCGGCCGTGATCATTGCGTTTTCCCGCCAGGTTCGAAGATGGAGAAAGTTCAAATGGATCGTTCTTGCGCTGCTTCCGATTGTTCTGGTGCCCAACGTCGGCATTTTCCTCGCGGCCCTGATCTTTCAGGGGCGGCCCGAAGGTGCGTTGATGGCGCAGGGGCCGGTGATGCTCGCATGGTACCTGTCGCCATGGGTGGTTCTGATCGTTTTCTTCCTGATGCCGGATTCCGGTCGCGAATTATGAGCGGGCCTGCGGTCGACGAAGTCCGGACATTCAGCCCGTTACCGCTGAAGTCCGCAGGCTGTACGGCTGCCTCCGGTATCTTGAAGATCATCTCCCTGCTCTTTGTGTTCCTGTGGACGGTGGAGAGTGTATCCGCGGGTACCGGTCGCCTTCCGGCCGAATTTGGGGCGGATGTGTCCATTGAGTCGAACGCAATCCTCCGCTCGCATGGGCTGGACGCGGCGGAATCGTTCATCGACGAGGATGGTGGCTTGAAAGCGCGGGACGTACCTGCAGAGGAGGATGCCTATATTTTTAGAGCATATCGCGACAACTTCTTTTCCCTTCGACTATATAACGGGCGAGAAATCCCCGACCAAGCGTTTCTCGATTTGATTGCGATGTGTCTTGAGTTTCGCGCAGAGCGAGAGGCCGTCGATGGGTGCCGGATCGTAGTCTACCAGGAGAATCACCTGGAATGGAGGAATTCAAGATTCCTGGGTCTTTTCCCTTCCAGATTTAAGCCAATGCTAGAGTTTCACATCGGAGGTGAGCAATGAGTGGGTACGAAGTCGAGATTCGAACAGGTATAAAGACTGAGCACAACACGCTTCATACCTGGTTACAAATCAGGCATGCGGACGGAACCGAGGAGGCGTGGGGATTGCACCCGGAGGACGGCTCGGATTTCTCCAATGTTTTGTTGGGGCCGGGGCGTGTCAAGAAAGAAGATGAAGCGAAGAGTTATACTCGTAGGAGTGGGCCGATCTGGCTCTCGGAAGACCAATATTATGACCTGATGGACAATATCCATGCTCAGAAGCATGACCCACCAGAGTATTCGCTGGTCGCCTACGGGGATGGGGAGCAGTGTAGTATGTGGGCGGTGGATCGTCTTGCCGAGGTAGACGCGGTTCCCTCCATTCTTACCCCGAGTGGGACACCACCTTTGAATCCCTTTTTCCTGGACTCTGTGGCGTGGAATCCAATCACGCAGACAGCCGGGTTTTGGGCCCATGATCACTATGAGCGGGTCTCTGCGGGCCTGAGTATTGCCCTGGGAACACCGCTTGGCCTTTATCTGAAGGAGCAGGCCGGAGAGGTCGTGGACTGGTATGGTGAAGGCTATCAGGGGCTCGTCGGTGTGACGACCGATGGGTTCGAATGGCTGGATGATTTTGGTACGTCGGCTGCGGATTGGTTGTCGAAAACCGGGGATGAGTTGGTTGCCCTGGCAACGGATGGTCTGGAATGGGCGAACCAACATCAGGAGCAAGCCCGTGAATGGTTTGTGGAATTTCGCGGCGAAGCGGTGGACCAGGCGGCCGACATATTCGAATGGGCAGATCGGCTCGGTACCGGTGCCACGGAAGATCTCACGGACTTCTTCGAAGCAATGGGAGGCCCGGCGGGTGTAGTGGAGTCAGCCTGGGACTACTGGACCGATGACTTCATCGATGACGTGCGCGACTTCTTCAACCGCGGCGAGTCCCACGCCTCCCCCATCATCCTGGACCTCGACGGCAACGGCATTTCCACGCTGGGCCTGGAGGCCGGGGTGCAGTTCGACCACAACGGCGACGGCTTTGCGCAGGCCACCGGCTGGGTGGGGCCCGAGGATGCGCTGCTGGCGATGGATCTGACGGGCAACGAGGAGATCGAGACCGGCAGCGAACTGTTCGGCAATGCCAGCGAGATCGAGGAAGGCGTGACCGCCATGAACGGGTTCGAGGCGCTGGCGATCCACGACACCAACGGCAACGGCCGCATCGACCCGGGCGACGAGGCCTGGGATGACCTGCGCCTGTGGCAGGACACCAACGGCAACGGCGAGGTCGACGACGGTGAGCTGCTGACCCTCGACGAAGTCGGGATCGGCTCGATCGACCTTGGCTACACCAACTCCACCTACGTGGACGAGCACGGCAACGAGCACCGCCAGATCGGGCGGTTCGAATGGGCCGACGGCCGCGAAGGCGAGGCCACGGACGTGTGGTTCATCCAGGACACCGCCCACACCGAGGCACGCGAGCGCCTGGACGTACCGGAAGACATCGCCACCCTGCCCGACCTGAAGGGCTATGGCGAGGTGCATGACCTGCATCGGGCCCGCATGCGACGTACCGGGCGACCGAGCAACCCGAAGGCGCTGCGCCCCCTTAGCCCTGGCAGACGTCCGGTGGAGTGTGAACACCCGCACAATATGCTTATTGACCAGGCAGCCTGACGGCCCCGATTACGAATTCTTCAAACATGGAAAGGGATAAACCATGGACTCCTCACGGATCGTCGTCCTCTCTGCAGCACCGCTTCGGTTAATGCCGCATTGTGCTCCGATATCGTCGGCGCGTTGCCCCGCCAGGCGCATCGGTGTGTCGGTGGGCTGGCTTCGGTTGCGTTGTCACCTGGCCGTAGATTTGCCATGGCTGGCGATTTCCTCTCAAAGCCCGGGGAGCCCGTGATGGCGCTCCTGATTCCGTATGTGATCGTGATCCTGATGGCCGTCGGGATCCTCTCGGACCCCCGCCGGGCGTCATTTCGCACTCGAGTGATTTACGCGGTCCTGGTGTTGGCAGCGCCCCCGGCGCTGACGGGGGTGGGGATAGTGACCGCTGGCCTGGGTGTTATCAACCCACCCAGTCCTGGTCTGATACTCCTTGGCTATGTCATCGTGCCACTTCTTATGGCCTGGCACTTTGTGTCCAGGCACCCTTATACGCCTGACGGCAAGCAAGAAATGAAGAGCTTCCGACTCTCGAAGGGGAGCCCCCCGGAGGGGAGCCCTCCGGATATCGCGCGTGATGAACAGGCGGGTAGCAAGGACTTCGAGGCCACAGTGGTCCTTGGGGGTTACTTCGCGCTGGTCCTGAGTGCGTCCTATCTGCTACCCCGGAATGTACTGAGCTCGATGCCATCTGTTCGTGAATTCGTGGGCTTTATGGAGGTGCACTTTTCTGGAGTGGAGAGGTTTGGTCTCTGGTCCAAGTTTCCGGAGGTCGCACAGCTGGTTTACTCGGTCCAGTTGCTCCTTGTTCCCGCGTTTGTAGTATGGACAGTGGTGTCACTAAGGGTGCACCTGCGGAAAGTCCCCGGCCTCGTCTGGAAAGGCGTGTTAATGATCCCGGCTTTTGGGGCGGCGGCTTTCCTGCTTCTCTCCGGGGTCTATCCCTCGGGACCAGAGCTCTCAGGGTTGTTTGGCCGGCTTTCCAAGCTCTCTTATGCATCAGAGTTTTGGTTTTCCGTCTGGAGTGTCGTGGTTACCTATGCTTCTGCTGTTTTTATTTCTTTGGTATACGTTGCTATCCGGGATTTGTTTTTTTTGGGGGTCTGCCGTTCGTCGGGCTCGTCTTAGGTCGCTTTTTAGCGGATGAGGTCTCTCCGTGTTTCGTGATCTTTTTATATATTGATCGAGTCGTGCGTTTCGTTGTTGGTTTGTTAAAGGAGTAATCTTCATGGAAGAGAAAAAGAATGCTCAGGGGTTTATTGGGGATGTCGATGATTACATGAAGTCATTGGACTCGGCATCCATGGCTGGATTTTCGGCATTCTTGTCTGAAGCGTCGGACTCGACACTCAGTGAGTCAGAGCGCCTGTCGAAACTGGCAGATTACTATGAAGGGGAATATCGCCGGATTTCGGATGAATCCCGTGCTTTGGCTCAAAGGGCTGATGCGATGGGTGACATGCAGCGAGCTGCTGTATGGTATTCCGCAAGTGACCAGGTGCGGGAGTGGGCGGATCAGCGGGCTCATCAATCCGACGAAGCGTGGATGAGAAGCACGCATCTTGAAATTAGTGGGCGAGTGAGTGGTGTGCTGGGCCCGGCCGGTAATGTAATTGATGCTGGGCAAGTGATTAGTGCGGTTGCGCAGGCGGATTGGGAAGAAGCCTCAAAGAACACAAGTTCGGTGCTTCTGAGCTTGGCAGGGGCTAAATCTGCGGCCTTGCTGGGGACGGCTGTGAGTCTCCCCGTTTTGCCGAAAGCAATGATGGTCGCTGGGTTTGCAGCTGCGGGCGCGTGGTTGGGAGATAAATATGGCGGTTCAGTGTATGAAGAGTTGCGAACCTCAGCGACGGACGTTCTAGAGGAGCTGGGAGGGCCGGCCGGGGTTTTGGATTCCGCCTGGGACTTCTGGGTTGGTGACCTGATTGGCGATGTACGAGACTACTTCAACCGCGGCGAGTCCCACGCCTCCCCGATCATCCTGGACCTGGACAGCAACGGCATTTCCACGCTCGGTCTGGATGCCGGCGTACAGTTCGACCACAACGGCGACGGGTTTGCGCAAGCCACCGGCTGGGTGGGGCCCGAGGATGCGCTGCTGGCGATGGACCTGACCGGAAACGAGGAGATCGAGACCGGCAGCGAACTGTTCGGCGATGCCAGCGAGATCGAGGAAGGCGTGACCGCCATGAACGGCTTCGAGGCGCTGGCCATCCACGACACCAACGGCAACGGCCGCATCGACCCGGGCGACGAGGCCTGGGACGACCTGCGCCTGTGGCAGGACGCCAACGGCAACGGCGAGGTCGACGACGGTGAACTGCTGACCCTGGACGAAGTCGGCATCGGCTCCATTGACCTGGGCTACTCGGACTCCACCTACGTGGACGAGCACGGCAACCAGCACCGCCAGATCGGGCGGTTCGAGTGGGCGGACGGCCGCGAGGGCGAGGCCACGGACGTGTGGTTCATCCAGGACACTGCTCAGACCGAGGCGCGCGAGCGCCTGGATGTGCCGGAGGACATCGCCGTCCTGCCGGATCTGATGGGTTACGGCGAGGTGCATGATCTGCACCGGGCCCGTAACCGACGTGCCGCGCGGCCGGGCAGCTCGGAGTCGCGGCGCCGCCGCGGACCTGGTGGGCGGCCAGTGGAGCGAGAACACCCGCACAACATGCTTGTTGACCAGGCAGCCTGACGGCACCGACAATTAATTCCCTAAACATGGAAAGGGATAAGCCATGGATTCGTCACGGATCGGCGTCCTCTCCGCAGCACCCCTTCGGTTAATGCCGCATTGTGCTCCGATATCGTCGGCGCGTTGCCCCGCTATGCGTACCGGTGCACCGCTGGAATGGCTTCCGTCGTACTTGCGCCTCGCTAGGTGCACTCGCTTAACAAGTTGCCCGCGGGCCGTTGCCATGGCCTGGCTGATCCTCTATCCCGGCGAGTTTCCGGGCGCTGCCAACGCGCGGTTGGCCCGACCGGATTTTGAGGCAATCACGCTCGCGTTTCAGATCGGCTCGTACTTCGGGATGCGTACGTGAGTCTTCGCCAATCCCTCATCGACATCCTGTCGAAATACCCGGGACCAACAGAGGCCGAGGCCCGACGCTGGCGAAATGCCTTAATCGCCATGGGTTCGCTCGCGCTGCTAGCAGAAGGGGTTCTTGTGTACATCCTTTATCACATGGATCCGGGTGCTCCGCCATTCTGGCTGGCCGCTCCGGCGGGTTGGTTATGGGAGCATGTTCCCGCTGCACGTGGTTTCACGAACAGCTCCTACGGCCTTCGCGCACAGATGCCGTACGTCTTTGTGGTGTTTTTCTTCTTGGTGGTCGCAACTGCTGCGCTGGTGGCCTGCTGCAATCGCCGTGGCGCAATGTTCGGTATGGCCGTAAATTTTCTCGAAGAGCGTCTTCACAGAAGGCTGCTCATCGTGGTGGTGCTTCCGGTTGTCTATTATTCGGTATATTTTTTTGTATTTTCTTTTTATGCGGATCCTGTGGGTGGGCCTAATGAGAAATGGGCTAGGTATCATGCATTATTCTTTGAAACAAGGATAGGTGTTCTGTCCGTGTGGGTGCCTCTCGCGCTTACTTATGGCGCCTTCATTGGGGTTCATCTCTCTATGGTCCCCGAAATTCCCAGGCTTGTCCGGTGTTCCTGATTCCATTGGTACACGAATACAAGGAGGTTGTAATGACTGATACGGATAGTGAAATCAATGATCGAGACGGAACGGAATACCGTCTGCGTCTCCTTGACCCGTCGGCTCCGGAGGCCGAAGAGCTCATGGGGTCCTCGGATGATCCTATCATCCTTCCAGACGGCGAGAATGCGAAAGATGTGCTCGTTCTCGACCCAATTATCGTTACCCCTGACGATGCGGAAGGCGGTAGTTCGGAAGATGTAGGTTCACCCGAAGACGCCATAGCGATTGTTCGGGGTGCGGTTGATACCTGGATGTCCGGGATGCGAGATCTTATTGAGCGATCGGATAATCACTTTGATCTCGGTGATGAGAGCCAACGGGCTGCGCAGTTGAAGGCATTCGATCGTCTTCATGGGCTAATTAAGGCTTATCCCTTGCAGCTCTTGGAGGTGGCTGTTGCAGCGCGGGATGGCGATCGAAACGCTATTGTAAACACTGGTGCGGGTATTGCCGTGGGGGCTGTCACCGCTCTGGCAGTGGGGCCACTAACCAAATTTGCGGTGGTGAGCGCTTTGGTGGGTGTTGGTACGAGCATGTTGTTTAGCGCGCTCGCCGGAGACGCCAAGTTGTATGACTGGGCAAAGGAAAACCTCAAGAATTATCTTGGAGCCGACGAAAAGGATGAGTTTTCCCGGCGTCTTGGAGAAGAAGGCGGTTTGATAGGTATATGGGAGAAAGGCTGGCAGGAGGAATTCGATGACGGAACAATTGAAGAACTGATCGAAAAATTCAACCGCGGCGAGTCCCACGCCTCCCCCATCATCCTGGACCTGGACGGCAACGGCATCTCCACGCTGGGCCTGGAGGCCGGAGTGCAGTTCGATCACAACGGCGACGGTTTTGCGCAGGCCACCGGCTGGGTGGGGCCCGAGGATGCGCTGCTGGCGATGGACCTGACCGGAAACGAGGAGATCGAGACCGGCAGCGAACTGTTCGGCAATGCCAGCGAGATCGAGGATGGCGTGACGGCCATGAACGGCTTCGAAGCGCTGGCCATCCACGACACCAACGGCAACGGCCGTATCGACCCGGGCGACGAGGCCTGGGATGACCTGCGCCTGTGGCAGGACGCCAATGGCAATGGAGTGGTTGACGAGGGCGAGCTGCTGACCCTCGATGAAGTTGGCATCGGCTCCATTGACCTGGGCTACTCGGACTCCACCTACGTGGACGAGCACGGCAACGAGCACCGCCAGATCGGGCGGTTCGAGTGGGCCGACGGCCGCGAGGGTGAAGCGACGGACGTGTGGTTCATCCAGGACACCGCCCACACCGAGGCGCGCGAGCGCCTGGACGTACCCGAAGACATCGCCACCCTGCCCGACCTGAAGGGCTATGGCGAGGTGCATGACCTGCATCAGGCGCTGGTGCGGGACGAGAGCGGACAGTTGCGCGGTGAGGTCGAGGCCTTCATGGCCGAGACGGACGTGAAGGCGCGTGAAGCCCGCATGGAGAACCTGCTGTACGAGTGGGCGGGCGTCAGTGACGTGGACCCGGAGAGCCGGGGCCGTCATATCGACGGGCGCAAGGTTGCGACGCTGGAGGCGTTCCTGGGGCGGGAGTTCCGCCAGCACGGCAGCCCGGACCCAAGGGTCATGGCCTCGGGCGAACTGCGCGCCGGCTTCGACATTCTGCAGACGACCATGTACGGGCAGATGATGCGCCAGACCCATCTGGCGCCCTATCTGGAAGGGATGGACCTGGTCTTCGATGAAGACGGTATCCGCATCGACTTCGCGGGCACCACGGAGGCGCTGCAGCAGCAGTTCGATGCCGATCCGGCCCGTGGCGTGGCGGACCTTCTGGAACTGCAGCGCGCCGCCGGCGAACAGCTCTCGCCCATGGGCTTCGACAGCCATGGCCTGCTGCGCGACTGGCTCGCGCAGGCCGGTGATGATCCGGCGGTGCAGGATGCCCTGGCCGACTTCGGCTGGGACGGGGTGCGCGCTGACGGTGAAGGTACGGCCGCCTCCGAGGTCGTGTTTGGGGGCAACGACGGTGCGGAGCTCACCGCCGGTTCGGGCGGCGACTGGTTGCTGGGCGGTGATGGCGATGACGTGCTGCAGGCCGGTTCGGGCAACGACATTCTCTACGGCGGTGGTGGCAATAACACCTACCGCTTCGATGTCGGCCAGGGTCACAACACGATTATCGAGATGCACGGCGACAGCGGCCACAGCGTGCTGGAGTTCGGCCCGGAGATCCGCGCCGGCGATCTGGACATCCGCGCCGAGGGCAGTTCGTTGGTGCTGGCGCACAGCAACGGCCGCGACAGTATCACCATCGAAAACTGGTTCGGCAGTGCCGATGCCGAGCGCCACCGTATCAATACCCTGCGCTTCGCGGACGGCCACAGCTTCGATCTGTCCGCATTGCAGCTCGGCTCGACTGAGGGTGACGAGCTGACCGGCGGGGAGGAGAACGCGATCCTGGTGGGCAACGAGGGCGAGAACACCCTGACCGGTGGCGCCGGCGACAACTGGCTGCACGGCGGCCGGGATGCCGACGTGCTGGTGGGCGGCGAGGGCGACAACCTGTTCGTGGTGCGGCATCGGGATGACCAGGTGATCGCGGAATCGGCGGATGGCACCAACACCGTGCAGTCGCATGTGTCGTTCACCCTGTCCGACAACCTCCACAGCCTGACGCTGCTGGGCCGCAGCGGCATCAGTGCCACCGGCAACGAGCTGGACAATGTCCTGATCGGGAACTCCGGCAACAATCGGCTCGACGGGGTGGCCGGCGCCAACACCATGATCGGTGGGCGCGGCAACAACACCTACGTGGTGCACAGCACCGACGACGTGGTGATCGAGCAGCCGGGCGAGGGCAACGACACCGTCGAGTCCCACATCGACTACGTCCTGCCCGAGAACGTGGAGAACCTGCACCTGCAGGGCAGCGAGGATCTTGATGGTACGGGTAACGAGCTGAACAACGAGCTCATCGGCAACACCGGCGACAACGTGCTGCACGGCGTGGCGGGCAACAACTACATCGACGGCCGCGGCGGCGCCAACATCATGATCGGTGGCACCGGCGACGATACCTACGTGGTGCGCAGCGACGAGGACGTGGTGATCGAACAGCCCGGCGAGGGCAACGACACCGTGCACTCGTACATCGACTATGTCCTGCCGGAGAACGTGGACAACCTGACGCTGATGGGCGGCGAGGATCTCGACGGCACGGGCAACGAGCTGGACAACGTGATCATCGGCAACACCGGCGACAACGTGCTGAATGGCGTGGAGGGCGACAATTACATCGACGGCCGCGCCGGTGCCAACATTATGATCGGCGGCGCGGGCGACGACATCTACGTGGTCAACAGCGAAGACGACGTGGTGATCGAGCAGCCCGGCGAGGGCCACGACACCATCCGCTCCTCGGTCACCTACGCCCTGCCCGACAACGTCGAGGATCTGATCCTCACCGGCTCGGCCGACATCGACGGCACCGGAAACGAGCTGGACAACTACATCGAAGGCAACAATGGCGACAACGTGCTCAATGGCGTGGCCGGCGCGAACGTGATGGCCGGCGGGCGCGGTGACAACACCTACATCCTCAACAGCGAGGACGACGTGGTCATCGAGAAGCCGAACCAGGGCACGGACACGGTGATCAGCCCGTTCGACTACACCCTGCCGGACAACGTGGAGAACCTGACGCTGGTCGGCGACGCCCGGGTGGGGCGCGGCAACGACGAGGACAACATCATCATCGGCACCGAGCGCCCCAGTCACCTGTATGGCGTGAGCGGGGACAACGTGCTGATCGGGGGCGGGCGCTCCGCCAACTTCCTGTATGGCGGTGACGGGGACAACACCTATGTGGTCAGCAATCCGGGCACCAAGGTGATCGCTCAGGAGAATGGCGGCACGGATACGGTGAAGGCGGAGACCCACTTCCGCCTGCCCGACCACGTCGAGAATCTCACGCTGACCGGAGACGGCGACTACTGGGGCCGGGGCAACGAGCTGGACAATACCCTGATCGGCAACGACGGCGACAATACCCTGCGCGGCGAAGGCGGCGACAACTTCATCCACGGCGGTCGCGGCAGCAATGTCCTGTACGGGGGCGAGGGCAGCGACACCTATTACTTCGAGCGCGGCGACGGCCACGACCGCATCGTGGAGAACGCCCGCGACCCGGGCGAGGACGTCCTGCTGCTGGGCGAGGAGATCGCGGCGGACCAGCTCTGGTTCAGCCAGGATCGCCGTGACCTGTCGATCGAGGTGATCGGCACCGATGACCGCATCACCGTGGATGACTGGTTCGGCCGCCACGGCGAGCCGCTGGACCGGGTGGAGCTGTCGTCCGGCGAGGTGCTGACCGCTGCCGAGGTCAACAACCTGGTACAGGCGATGGCCGCGTTCGATCCGCCCGGGGCGGACGAGACCGGCCTCCCGAAGGACTATCGGGACACGCTCGATCCGGTGGTGGCCGCTGCCTGGCAGTAAGCCGCCCGTACGGCCGTCCGGGCCTGCCCGGGCGGCCCCTGTATTGCAGATCGCCGGACGGGATTCCGGTGATGCGTCGCACGGATAGTCATGGATTCACAAGGCAGGGAGGCGACGGGCTCCTCGGGGGAGAACGGGCCTGTCGATACGGGGCTTCTGGCCCTGGTCATGCTGGCCCAGTACCACGGGGTGCCGGCCAACCCGGAACAGCTGCGGCACGAATTCGCCGCCGATGGCGAGCCTTTCGACGCCGACCGCATCCTGCTCGGGGCGCGGCGGCTGGGGCTCAAGGCGAAGCGCGTCCGCACGAAACCTTCCCGTCTGGAGCAGACACCGCTTCCGGCGGTGGCCCTGGCGAAGGACGGCCGCTTCTTCGTGCTGGCCCGCGTCAGTGACCAGGGTGCGCTCATCCAGCACCCCGGCCAGGGACCGGCCCAGCGAATCTCACGGGAAGACCTGGCGGAGCTGTGGTCCGGAAAGCTGATCCTGTTCACGTCCCGCGCCTCGCTCACCGCGGAACTGGGGAAGTTCGATTTCACCTGGTTCGTGCCCGCGCTGGTCAAGCACCGGCGCCTGCTGGGCGAGGTGCTTCTGGCGTCGTTTTTCCTGCAGATCTTCGCCCTGGTCACGCCACTGTTTTTCCAGGTGGTGATGGACAAGGTCCTGGTGCATCGCAGCCTGACGACCCTGGACGTGCTGGCCATCGGCCTGCTCGCGGTGATGGTCTTCGAGGTGGTGCTGTCCGGGCTGCGAAGCTATGTGCTGGCACATACGGCCAGCCGGATCGACGTCGAACTGGGTGCGAGCCTGTTCCGCCACCTCATCAATCTGCCCATGGGGTATTTCCAGTCCCGGCGGGTGGGCGATTCGGTGGCGCGGGTTCGCGAACTGGAAAACATCCGCGAGTTCCTGACCGGCAATGCCCTGACCCTGGTGCTCGATCTGTTTTTCTCGGTGGTGTTCATCGCGGTGATGTTCTTCTACAGCGGCTGGCTGACGCTGATCGTCATCGCATCGCTGCCCCTGTACGTGATGATCTCACTGTTCATCACGCCGCCGCTGCGCGCGCGGCTGCACGAGAAGTTCAACCGCGGCGCCGAGAACCAGGCCTTCCTGGTCGAGAGCATCAACGGTATCGACACCCTCAAGTCGATGGCGGTGGAGCCGCAGACCACGAAGAAGTGGGACGAGCAGCTGGCCGGCTATGTCTCCGCCGGTCTGCGGACCACCCAGCTGTCGACCGTCGCCCGCGAGCTGATTTCGCTTGTGGGAAAGCTGGTGACGGTGGGCACGCTGTGGCTGGGGGCACGGCTGGTGATCGAGGGCGACCTGACCGTCGGCCAGCTGATTGCCTTCAACATGCTGGCCGCGCGTGTCGCCCAGCCGATCATGCGTCTGGCCAACATGTGGACCGATTTCCAGCAGGTCGGGATCTCCATGCAGCGGCTTGGCGACATCCTCAATGCACCCACGGAATCCTCGTCCGCCAACCGCAGCAGCCTGCCCCGTCTGGACGGGCGAATCGACTTTGACCAGGTGCATTTCCGCTACCGGCCCGACGGTCCCGAGGTGCTGCGCGGGGTCAGCCTGGAGATCCCGCCCGGTCAGGTGCTGGGCGTGGTCGGCCGCTCCGGATCGGGCAAGAGCACCCTGGCGAAGCTGATCGGCCGGATGTATGTGCCCGAGCGCGGGCGGGTGCTGGTGGATGGCACCGACCTGGCGGTGGCCGAGATCAGTTCGCTGCGCCGCCAGATCGGCGTGGTGCAGCAGGAGAACATGCTCTTCAACCGCAGTATCCGCGAGAACATCGCTCTGGCCAGCCCGGGGGCACCGCTGGAACGGGTGATGGCGGCCGCGCGCCAGGCCGGGGCCCACGACTTCATCCTGGAAACCCCCGAGGGCTACGACACCGTCGTCGGCGAGCACGGTGGCACGCTTTCCGGCGGTCAGCGCCAGCGCATCGCCATTGCCCGCGCCCTGATGAACGACCCGCGCATCCTGATCTTCGACGAGGCGACCAGCGCCCTCGACTACGAGTCGGAGCGCGTCATCCAGCAGAACATGGCGCAGATCGCCCGTGGTCGTACGGTCATCATCATTGCCCATCGGCTCAGCGCCGTACGCCGGGCCGACCGCATCATCGTCATGGACCACGGCCAGATCGTCGAATCCGGGACCCACGACAGCCTGGCCGAGCGTGGCGACGGCATTTATGCGGGCCTGTTGCGCCTGCAGCAGACCTGAGGGAGGGCGCCATGGGGATGCGGCGCAGCGCATGGCAGGACCTCAAGGGGCGCTATCGGCGGGCCTTCGCCATCGCCTGGGGGCGCCGGCGGGAGATGGACCCGCCGCGACGAGTGCCGCACGAGCAGGAGTTCCTCCCGGCGGCCCTTTCGCTCCAGGAGACGCCGGTGCACCCGCTGCCGCGCGTCATCATCGGTCTCATCCTGCTGCTGGCGGTGCTGACCGTGGTATGGGCCACCCTGGGGCGCATGGACATCGTTGCGGTGGCCGAAGGCAAGGTGGTGCCGGACGGGCGTACCCAGACGGTACAGGCCACGGAGACGGCCAGCGTCAGGGCCATCCGGGTACGGGACGGGCAGCGCGTCGAGGCCGGCGATGTCCTGATCGAGCTCGACTCGACCCTTTCGACCGCGGATGTGACGCGCCTGAGCCGGGAACTGCTGTCCGCCCGCCTGACCGCCGCGCGTTCGGAGGCGTTCCTGGCGGCCCTGGACGGCGATACCGAGCGGCCGGTGCTGCAGCCGGATTTCCCCGCGCCGGAGGATGCCCTGCTGGTGGAGCAGCGGGTGTTGCGCGGCCATGTGCATCACTACCGTGCCCGCATGCAGCAGCTGGATGCGGAGATCGCGCGCAGGCAGGAGGAGATCGCTGCGGCGGGCGCGATGGTGGCCGGGCTGGAACAGACCCTGCCGATCATCCGCGGGCGCAGCGATGATCTGTTGCAGCTCTCGGACGATGGCATGGCGGCCCGCCACGAGCAGCTGGAACTGGAGCAGCAGCGCATCGAGGCGGCGAACGCCCTGGACGCTGAGCGGGCGCGGCGCTCGGAGGCCGAGGCCGCGCTGCACGAGGCACGCGAGCAGCGCCGTACCCTGCGAGCAGAGAGCCGGCGAGAAGCCCTGGACATCCTCCATCAGGCGCGTTCCGAGGCGGAGTCCCTGGAGCAGGAGCTGATCAAGGCGCGGCGGCGTGACGAACTGATGCGCCTGCGTGCGCCGGTGACCGGCACGGTGGAACAGCTGGCGGTCCACACGGTGGGTGGCGTGGTGGAGCCGGCCCGGCCGTTGATGACCGTGGTGCCGGAGGATGCCGAGGTGATGGTGGAGGCGACCCTCCCCAACAAGGACATCGGCTTCGTGCGGCCGGGCCAGACGGCCGAGGTGAAGCTGCAGACCTTTCCGTACACCCGCTACGGCACGGTCGAGGGCGAGGTGCTCGAGGTCTCGCAGGATGCGGTCCAGGACGAACAACAGGGGCTGGTCTACGTGGTGCGGGTCCGCCTGGATCGGGACACGGTCCTCGTGCAGGACGAGCCCGTGCGCATTTCCCCCGGCATGATGGCCACCGTGGAGGTGAAAATCGGCAAGCGGCGCATCATCGAGTATTTCCTGACGCCGCTGCTGCGGGCGGCCCGCGAGAGTCTCAACGAGCGCTGAGGCGGCCGGGTCTCAGCGCACCTGCCGGACTTCGTCGCGGCGGAAGGCCCAGGTGCGGGTGATGACCAGTTCGTTGTATTCCTCGCGCATGGCCTCGGTGAACGGGGCGTAGGGGGCGCCCAGTTCCACGATGCGGATGGCGGCCTCGTCGAGCACGGGCTCGCCGGAGCTGCGGGCGACCTGGATATCGATCAGTTCACCTTCGGGGTTCAGGCGCACGGACAGGACCAGGCTGCCGGAAAGCCCCTGACGCCGGGCCTCGTCCGGGTAGTTGAGGTTGCCGACGCGTTCGACCTTGTCGATCCAGGCCTGGAGATAGGCCGCCTCCGGTGCGCTGCGCGCCGACAGGCTGTCGAGATAGCGGGTGCGCTGGCCGCGTGCGGCGAAGCTCCGGCGTTCCTCCGCCGGGGCCGCGCGGGCGCTCTCCAGTCCGCGGTTCATCAGGGTGGCGGCATCCGGGCGCGGCTCGGCCTCGGGGGTCTCGATCGGTTCCGGTTCGGCGACCTCGGGCGGGGCCGGTTCCGGCGATTCCTCGGCTTCGGGCATCTCCGGCTGCGGTTCGGGTTCGGGGGGCGACGGTTGCGCCACCAGCGGACCGGGTTCCGGCAGCGGGGCCTCCACGCCTTCGGGGCCGGGTTCGCCGGTGCCTTCGTCTGCGGCCTCGGGGGCGGTGGCTTCCTGGTCTTCGGGGTCTTCGGCGCTCGCCTCCTGGTCGATTTCGGCGATGCGCTCGACTTCCTCGGGGGGCGGCGCGGCGGCCTCGGGATCCGCAACCCGGGTAATGTCCAGCGGCTCGCGCGGGCTGGGGTCGGGCAGCTCCACGGTGAAGCCGATGCCCAGGATCACGAGCCCGTGGGCCAGCACGGCCAGGAAGACCATCGTGGCGAGATGGTTCGGACGCGCGGCGGCGTGTTCCGACGGGGGCGTCGGCACCGGGCGCTCAGGCTGGTCCTGGGGGGCGGGCATGGCGGATATGGCGCTGGATCCGGGGATCGGAAAGTACGTGGGCGGTCAGTATACCGGTGGTGGCGCCGGCGATCAGCGCGGTCAGCCACAGGGGTGGCAGAAGCAGTGGCAGGCCGGGGTGCGGGATGATCACCAGCCATGCGAGCAGGAACTGCCCGGTGACATGCGCCATGGCGGCCGCGATGGCCAGCCCCGTGGCGCCGACATGTCGCGGGGCGAATGGCGCCAGCAGGGCCAGCGCGGCGAGAGCGGCCAGGGCGCCGGTCAGTGAGAGCCAGAAGGCGGGGCTCAGGAGGGTGCCCAGCAGCAGGCTGCTGCCGACCACCCGCAGCAGGGTGACGGCGACCGCGGCGCGCCAGCCGAGGGTGAGCAGTGTGACGAGGGTCACGATATTGGCCAGCCCCGGCTTGATGCCCGGGACGGGACCGGGGATCGCGGCTTCCAGGATCTGGATTCCGATGGCGATGGCGGCGAGGGCAGCGATCTGGCGATCGCGGCGGGAGGCGGGGCGGTCGACGTCCACGGTCAGTAGTGGATGCTGTCCCAGGCGGGTTCGGCGCCCTCCACTCGGAGGGTCAGGCGGTTGGGCAGGCTGATGGCCATGTCGCCGTGGGTGGAGAGCCAGCCGGCCCCCTCGCAGATGTTCTGCGTGCCGGGGGATTCCGCACAGCGCGCGCGCCCGGTCTCGATCTCCACCCGGGTGGTCCCGGCGGGGCCTTGCAGGCGCAGTTCGCGCGGGCCTTCCAGGGGCTCCCGGCGCGCGGGCTCACCGGCCTGGGTGATGACCAGGCTGCGGGCCTCGGTCCCCGCGTCGGGGTTCCAGGCGAGGATGAAGGCGGTCACGACCAGTCCGGCCCCGGTTGCGGCGATGACCGCGTCCCCCCAGCGCAGGCCCGGAACCCTCACGGTGTGGAGCCGGCCTCCGGCTGTTCGCGGACCTCCGGCTCGGGGTGGGGCTCCCCGAGCTCGACGCGCGCGGCCATCGCCGGCGTGGCCTCGATGCGGCCGTCCGCCAGGACCACCAGGGCGTGGTCAATCCCGAGCCGGGCGGCGTATTCCGGCCAGTGTTCGGGACCGGCGATCATCAGGGTGGTGGCGGCCGCATCGGCCAGGCCGCCGTCACCATGCAGCACGGTCGCGGAGCGCACGCCCTCGGTCGGGCGGCCGGTTCGCGGGTCGATCACGTGGTGGATGCGTTCGCCATCGTGTTCGTAACCGCGCTCATAGTCCCCGGAGGTGAACAGGCCCTCGCCTCCGCCCAGTTCGATGCCGCCGAGGGTGCCCCCGTCCGGGTGGCGGATACCGATGCGCCAGTCGCGGCCGGCGGGCCGGCCCAGCGTCATCAGGTCGCCGCCGGCGTTGACGATGGCCGCCTCCACGCCCAGATCGGCCAGCAGGTCACGCGCGCGCTCCACGGCGGCGCCCTTGGCCAGTCCGCCGAAGTCCAGCTGCAGGTCCGGGTGGTGTCCGGTCAGGCGGACCCCGTTGCGTTCGATGTCTCCCATCGACGGCGGGTCCTCCAGCAGGTCGGCCAGCGTGTCGGCATCCGGGGGCGGGCCGGCGGGCTCGTCCCGGTGAAAGCCCCAGGCGGCGACCAGTTGTCCCATGGCGGGATTGAACAGCCCGTCGGTGGCCTCCTCCACCGCGCGGCCCTGCTCGATCAGCGGCAGCACCGACGGCGGGGCGCTGAATTCGCGTTGCAGCGGCAGCAGCTGGTTGGTGCGCCCGAGCGAACCTTCTTCCCAGGCGTGCCAGGAGGCATGCAGGATGTCGAGCTCCGCCTGCAGCTCGCGTTCGATCTCGGCGAGGTCATATTCCCCGGCCGGGGCGACCGCGACCTCGACCAGGGTGCCGAAGGCCCGGAACTGCAGGTGCTCGGTTTCCGGCGTGCGTTCGCAGGCCACCAGCAGCATCGCGGTCAGTGCTGCGAGGACGGGAAAAAACAAGGTGCGGCGCGGATTCATGCGGTTTCCCCCGTCACGAAATCGATGTAGCGGCCGGCGAGGTCCGCATCGCAGGCTGCATCCAGCTCGCGGACGCCGGTCGGGGAGGTGACGTTGATCTCGGTCAGGGATTCCCCGATGACGTCCAGTCCGGCGAAGTGGATGCCGCGCCGTCGCAGCTCCGGCCCGACGCGTTCGCAGATCTCGCGGTCGCGCGCGGTCAGTGGCACGGCTTCTCCCCGTCCCCCGGCCGCCAGGTTGGCGCGCGATTCACCGGGTGCCGGAATCCGTGCCAGGGCATGCTCGAAGGGTTCGCCGTGGATCATGATGATGCGCTTGTCGCCGGCCGTGAACTCCGGCAGAAAGCGCTGCGCGATGACCGTGCGCCGATCGAACCGGGTCATGGTCTCGAGGATCACCGAGGTGTT
Organism: Thioalkalivibrio sp. ALE21; assembly: GCF_003208255.1. NCBI lineage: Bacteria > Pseudomonadati > Pseudomonadota > Gammaproteobacteria > Chromatiales > Ectothiorhodospiraceae > Thioalkalivibrio > Thioalkalivibrio sp. ALE21. Next base: position 228,845 of record NZ_QKMA01000004.1, on the reverse strand, counting down.
CGGATCGCCCTCGCGGACGCGAAAGATCGAACTCCCGCCCATGCCGTCCATCGGTTTGACCACGATATCGCCGTGTTGCTCGAGGAATGCGCGGATACGGGCGCGGTCGCGGGTGATCAGCGTCGGCGGGGTGCAGTCCGGGAACAGCGCCGTGAACGCCTTCTCGTTGATGTCGCGCAGCCCCTGCGGCCGGTTCGATACGCAAACCCCCGCATGTTCCGCGAGCTCGAGCGTGTAGGTGGAGTAGACGTATTCGGCGTCCGCCGGCGGGTCCTTGCGCATCAGAATGACATCGAAGCGATCCAGCGGGCCGGTGGTTTCCGTGCCCAGTTCGTGGAAGGCTTCGGAACGGTCCCGAACCTCGATTGGCCGGCTGCGGCCCATGGCGCGGCCGTTTTCGACCCACAGATCGTTCATTTCGAGATAGTCCACGGCGTGACCCCGGGCCCGTGCGGCGAGCATCATGGCGAAGGTCGTATCCTTGGCCGGCTTGATCCCCGTGACGGGGTCCATGATGATGGCGATCTTCTGGGGCACGATAACGGGCCTTTTCGTGATCCGTGTCAGACGATTATGCCACGCGGGGCAATATTACCGCTCGATGTTTGTGTATCCCGCGGGACTTCGTTAGATTCGGTCCTGCATATAGCCTTAGGGGGGATAAGGTGTCTGACGCGCCAGCGGAAGCCGACTCGGCCACCGAGTTTCAGGGAGTGAAGGTCATGGTGATCGACGACAGCAAGACGATCCGGCGCACCGCCGAATCCTTGCTGCAGAAGCACGGTGCCGCGGTGGAAACCGCCGTGGACGGCTTCGAGGCCCTCTCGAGGGTGGCCGATTCCCGCCCCGACATCATCTTCATCGACGTCATGATGCCCCGTCTGGACGGGTATCAGACCTGCGCCCTGATCAAGAACAACAAGCAGTTCAGGGAGACCCCCGTCATCATGCTGTCGAGCAAGGACAGCGTGTTCGACAAGGCCAAGGGGCGCGTCGTGGGGTCGGAAGATTATCTCACCAAGCCCTTCACCCGGGACGATCTCCTGGACGCGATGCGCAAGTACGCGCACCAGGGTGCCCCGGAATGAATTCATCGCGAGTAAATCGCGCGCACCAACCCAGGAAAGAATAACGCCATGGCCCGTATCCTGATCATTGACGACTCCCCGACCGAGATCCATGTCCTGCGCACGATGCTCGAGAAGAACGGGTATTCGGTATCCACGGCGGCCAGCGGGGAGGAAGGTGTCGAGACCGCGCGGGCCCAGGTGCCCGACCTGGTCCTGATGGACGTCGTGATGCCCGGTCTGAACGGCTTTCAGGCCACGCGAGAGCTCTCCAAGCAGGAAGAGACCGCCAATGTTCCCGTGGTGGTGGTCAGTACCAAGGATCAGGCGACCGACCGCGTCTGGGCCATGCGCCAGGGGGCGCGGGACTACATCACCAAGCCGGTCACCGAGGACACCCTGCTGCAGACGATCGAGAAATACCTCTCGGCATGAAGGTCGATATTTCCACTCCGTTTGCGCTGCTCGCGAGCCTGGATCGCGAGAGCCGGCGGGTGAACCGGGAGTATCAGCGCGATTCTTCATCCGGCTGGCGCGGCGTGCTTCTGGCCGTGGGCGAGTTTCGCTTCCTTGTGGACATGGAAGCGATTTCGGAAGTGACCGATCCCATGTCCCTGACCCATGTCCCGCTGGCCGACCCCATGGTGCTGGGGGTCGGCAATCTGCGCGGCCTGGTACTGCCGGTGTTCGACCTGGGGCGGCTGCTGCTGGGCGAACCCCTCGCCGGTGACAGCTCGCGCCAGCGCATCGTGGTGGCCCCGCAGGGGCAGGGCATGGCCGGGCTGCTGGTGAGTCGGGTAGAGGGCATGCGTAACTGTGCCCCGCATCAGCGGCGCCTGGAAGTGGACGTGCCCGAGGCGGCGCGTCCGTTTGTTACGGGGGGATTCGATCTGGGCCACCGGCTCCACCCCGTGCTGGATCTCAATCGGCTACTGAACGATACCGGGCGGTTCGCGGGGCTCGAGACGGCGGAACCGGCCGAAGGTCAACAGCAGGCGGTCGCCTCCTGACGGGGCGGCATCACTGTCACAGGGAGTCAACGCTTTATGGGATTGAGTCGTCGTATGCGCAACCTCCTGCTCGGGGGGCTGCTGGTAGTCTCTCTGATCGGGACGGGCGTCGCGTTCACCCTGCACGAATACGAGCAGAGCCAGTACCGCGACCGGATCGCGCTGGCGAACGACATGCGTCTGCTGTCCCAGCGGCTGGCCACCGGCTCGCTGGAGGCCGCGGCCGGTTCCGAGCGCGCCTTCGAACAGATCGGCGAACTCCGCGATGCGTTTGACCGCAACCTCGAGGAACTGCGCGACGGTGGCGAAGGCCTGGGGCCGCTGCCGGACGACCTGCAAGCCGACCTGGAACAGGTTCAGGGCGAGTGGAGCGGTTATCGCGACAACGTGAACACGATCCTCCATGGCCGTGATGCCATCGAGGAAGTCACCGAATTCTCCGAAGCCGTGAACGAGTTCTCCCCCGAGCTGGCCCGGCTGTCCGACAGCGTGGTGCGGCGCATGTCGGAGATTGGCGAGGACCCCGACCAGATCTACGTGGCCGCGCGCCAGACCATGCTGATCCAGCGGATCGGCAACAGTCTGAACGAGGTGCTGCAGGGCGGTGCCCGTGCCGCGACCGCGATCGAACGTTTTGAACGGGACGCCACCCTGTTCGGGCGGGTGCTGGACGGACTGATCGAAGGCTTCGCGCCGCTGGGCATCGAGGCCGTGGATGATGCCGAAACCCAGGCCATGCTCGACGAGATCGGAACCCTGTTTATCGCCTTCAGCGAGGCGGTCGAGGGCGTGCTCGAAACGTCTTCTCGGGTCTTCGAGGTGAACGCCGCGGCGGCGGACGTGGAAGCCGGCTCCGGTGACATGCTGGAGGCGACGGGCGATCTGGAGACCGCTCTGACGGAAAGGGCGGACCAGGCCGGCTTCATTGCCCTGGCCGGTTTCGCCTTCGGTCTCCTGTCACTGGTGTTCCTGCTTGCGCTGGGCCTGTTCCTGTATCGCGACACCCGTCGCGAACTGGCGGAAACCGAGGCGCAGAACGAGCGTAACCAGCAGGCCATCCTGCGTCTGCTCGATGAAATGATGAACCTCGCCGACGGGGACCTCACGGTCAACGCGACGGTGACCGAGGACTTCACCGGCGCGATCGCGGACTCGATGAACTTCGCGATCGAGAACCTGCGTACGCTGGTCGCCACCATCAATAGTGTGGCGGACGATATCAATGACTCGGCCGCGAACAGCCGCGCCCAGGTACTGGGGCTGGCCGAAAAGGCCGAGCAGCAGACCCAGGAGATCCAGCAGGCGAACGACGCGATCGACGAGATGGCGCAGTCGGTCGACAAGGTGGCCTCGGACGCGGGGCAGTCCGCGGGGGTGGCACGAAATTCCGTGGATATTGCCTCGCGCGGGGCGGCCACCGTGCGCCGTTCCATCGAGGGCATGGATTCGATCCGCGAACAGATCCAGGAGACGGCGAAACGGATCAAGCGCCTCGGCGAATCCTCGCAGGAAATCGGCGACATCATCGGCCTGATCAACGATATCGCCGAACAGACCAACGTGCTGGCCCTGAACGCAGCGATCCAGGCCTCTGCGGCCGGCGAGGCCGGACGCGGATTTGCCGTGGTGGCGGATGAGGTCCAGCGTCTGGCAGAACGTTCCAGTAGTGCGACGCGCCAGATCGAAGGGCTGGTCAAGGCGATCCAGGCCGATACCAGCGAGGCCGTCAGCTCGATGGAACAGAGTACGGCCAACGTGGTGTCCGGGGCCGAGATGGCCCAGGCGGCGGGTGAGGCCCTGTCCGAGATCGAGCAGGTTTCCAACGATCTCGCCGGCCTGATCGACGGCATTTCCTCCTCGGCCCATCAGCAGGCGGAAATGGCGAAGAACGTCACGTCCATCATGGCGCAGATCCGTGAGATCACCACTGAAACCACCGAAAGCACGCACACCACGGCGGCCTCCATCGACGACCTGGCCCAGCTGTCGCAGCAACTGCAGTCCTCGGTTGCGGACTTCAAACTGCCGGCTTCGGATCAGGACGGCGCAGGTCGTTCCGGAACGCAGGGTTAACGGCCGGGCCACGCAATGGTTGCCAGTGCACTGAACTGGGTACGGGACGAGCTGGACGCGCTGTTCGGCGAAGTCCAGGAAGCCCTGCGCCAATACTCCGACGACCCGACCAGCGTGGAATCGCTGGACCGGGCCCACGAGCGTGTCCGGCAGATTCGCGGGACGCTCGTGATGGTGCAGGTCGAAAGCGTCGTGAAGGTGTGCGACGAGATGCTCGCAGTGCTGGAGCATCTGCGCAGCGGCGAGTCCGCATCGGCCGCGACCACCGAGGCATTGTTGCGCGCCGCTCTGCAGCTCCCCGACTACCTCGAACACGGCGATGCCGCCGACCTGCCGTCTCCGATGGTGCTGCTCCCGCTGCTCAACGAACTCCGCAGCGTTCGTGGAGCGAGCATGCTGATGGACGTCGCCGAACTGATGCCCGACTTCGACGACGTCGATGATTCGCGCATGGGTGAGCCGGAAGAAGGGCTGTCGCCGGCCGAACGCCTGCGGACCCTGCAGCAGGCCCGGCGCAGTTTTCAGCGGGATCTGCTGGGACTGGTGAAGGGCGTGGATGCGGCGTCGGCCGCGGAGCGGTTGCACGAGGTCTCGCGCGAGGTCGTGCGGGCGGTCCCGGCCGGTGATTTCCGGCGTCTGTTCTGGGTGGCCGGTGCCCTGCTGGAGGGGCTGGCGCGCGGCGGGGTTGAGCTCAACAACGACATCCGGCGTCTGGTGGGGCGGGTCGATCGTGAACTGGGCCGCTACCTCAATGCGCTGTCCAATCAGCTGCGTGAGGGTGGCCAGGCCGACGACCTCGATTACGAAGCCCCCGTCGACACCATCAAGACCCTCCTGTTCCACGTGGCACGGGCCGAGGCGGACACTGAACAGACGCGCGCGGTCCGCGAGGTCTTCCAGCTTGATGACCTGAATGCCCGGGACGAGGACGCATCCAGTGGTCTGGGGCGCGAAGTCTTCGACAAGCTGCGTGCGGCCCTGGAGGATGATCTCGGAGAGGTCCGCGAACGCCTGGACGTGCTGATTCGTTCCGCGACCCGCGAGGCGGGCGATCTCGAACCATTGCGCGAACAGGTTCGGCGGATCGGTGCCACCATGCGCATGCTGGGGCTGGAACAGGGCGAGCATCACACCCGGGCCCTGGACGAATGTCTGGAACCCACGCGTCTGGCCCACCACGACGAACGTCTGGAGATGGAGCTGGCCCAGCATCTGCTCGCGCTGGAGTCCATCGTCGAATCCGGCCTGGAAGGCGAACGCGAGACCGCCAGCGGCGAGGCGGCCTACGACCGGAAGCTGGCGGAGGCGCTGTACCGCGAATCGCTGGTGGAGGTGCGCCGGGTTCGGGAAAACCTCATGGGTTTTCTGTCGGGCGACGCCCGTGCCAGCAGCCTCGACGAGGCGCGTGATGCCCTGCATCGCACACGCGGCGCGCTTTCCATGGGGGGGTTCCGCAGCCTGCATTCGCTTATTGATCCGCTGCTGCGTTTCCTCGATGACCGCGAGGGGATGACCGCGGCGGATCTGGCACCGGATGCCGTGGATGCACTGGCGGAGGTGCTCAGTTCGATCGAGGTCGCGCTGGAATCCTCCGGCCAGCCCTGGCGCGAACTCGACAGTGTCCATGAACGCGGTCGCAGTGCCCTGCAACGCCTGAGGGCATCCGACGACACCGCCCCGGTTCGGGAATCCCCCATGGCGGAACCCGCCGAGCCCGAACGGCCGGAGTCGGCTGACGGGGAGCCGGCCCCGATACCGGAACTCGATGTTCCAGAGGCGTCGGACAGCGCGCCGGAACTGGCCGCAGGAGATGCCGTACCGGATCCCGAACTCCCGGAAGAGGCCATTGTGCCGGCGCCGCGGTCGGAACCGGATGCCGAAGCCGCATTATTCAGTTCCGAGCTGGCTGAAGAGGGGGCGAGCGAGGAACCTGCCGGCGAGCCCGAGCCCGAGCCCGAGCCCGAGCCCGAGCCCGAGCCCGAGCCCGAGCCCGAGCCCGAACCCGAGCCCGAACCCGAGCCCGAACCCGAGCCCGAACCCGAGCCCGAACCCGAGCCCGAACCCGAGCCCGAGCCCGAACCCGAGCCAGCTCTCGAGATGCCCGCCGCGCGGGAGGAGGCGCCGGTCGGTCTCTCGCTCGCGGAACGCCCCGGTGGCCTGACGTTCGACGAGGCCGTCCTCCAGGAGCAGGTACTCGGGCCGGAGGCGGACGGGGAGATCCTCGACATCTTCCTGGAAGAGGCCGAGGAAGAAATCCAGAGCCTGGACGAGCAGTACCCGATCTGGCGTTCGGCACCGGGCGACATGGATACGCTTTCCATCGTGCGTCGTTCCTTCCACACGCTGAAGGGCTCCGGCCGCCTCGCGGGAGCGTTGCGGCTTGGCGAGTTCGCCTGGGTGGTGGAATCCTTCCTCAACCGGCTGCTCGAAGGCACCGATCAGGCGGATGGAGACACGCTCTCCGCCGTGGGCGATGCGGTGTCGGTGCTCCCCGGACTGGTGGCGGAGGTGCGTGACCAGAAGGGACCGGAAACGCCGGTCCTCGATATTGTACTGCGCCTGGACGCCCTGGCTGCCGGCGAGCCCGCCGCGACCGCTACGGACGCAGAGCCGGCCCCGGCGGCCCCTCCGGCAGGCGCCGAGGACGATCTTGCGGCCCTGGCGCGCAGCATGGAGGCCCTGGATGCTCCCGACGAGCCCGAGCCCGAGCCCGAGCCCGAGCCCGAGCCCGAGCCCGAGCCCGAGCCCGAGCCCGAGCCCGAGCCCGAGCCCGAGCCCGAAGCCGAAGCCGAAGCCGAGTTCGAGCACGACTCGGTGATCGAGCTCGAATCTCCGCTCCCGGAGGGCGAATCTGCGCCGGAGCCGGGTCTTGCCGAGGAGTGGCCGGAAGCGGACCGGGAAGAAGGTCATGTACTCGACGTCCTGCCGGCCGAGGACGAAGCCCCGGTGGAGGAGCCGGTGATCGATCCGCAGCTGTGGGAGGTCTTCTCGGCCGAGGCCCGCAGCCATCTGGACACGGTTCGGTCGTGGCTCGAGGAAGCCGAAGCCGGCCCGCCGCGTCCGCCGAGTTATGGGCTGGAGCGGGCCCTGCATACCCTGCACGGCAGCGCGCGAACCGCGGGCGTCTCGACCGCGCATTCGGTCTGTCGTCCGTTCGAAAACCTGGTACATCTTCACCGCGAGATGGAGGAGCCGCTGGGCCCGCAGGCCATCGAGTTGCTGCGTCGAGTGGCCGACCACCTCGGTGCGGTGGTCGAATCGCCGGTGCCACCTCCGGTGGCCCGGCTCGAGACGCCGCCGGAATGGGTGAACGAGGTCGAGGGCCTGTTCGCCGAAGCCCAGGACCGCTGGAATCGGCCGTCCGGGGGGCTGGAAGCCGAGGCGCTCGCCGAGGTTACGGGCGACCTCAAACCGGAGACCGAGCTCGAACCGGAGCCGGAGCCGGAGCCAGAGCCGGAGCCAGAGCCGGAGCC
>NZ_QKMA01000004.1:0-221033 GCF_003208255.1 Thioalkalivibrio sp. ALE21 | reverse complement strand
GAGCCAGAGCCAGAGCCAGAGCCAGAGCCAGAGCCAGAGCCGGAGCCGGAGCCCGTCGATGCGGCCTCCCACCCGGCGGAAGACGAGATTGATCCGGAGTTCGGCGAGGTCTTCATCGAGGAGGCCCATGACATTCTCGAGCAGGCGTTCCATACCCTGGCGGCCTGGCGCGAGGCCGGCGGCCGGCCCGGCCCGGACCAGGAAGCCTTCCAGCGCGAGGTGCACACCCTGAAGGGAAGCGCCCGGATGGCGGGGTTCACGGTGGTGGGCGCGATTGCCCACGCTCTGGAAACCACCCTGGGGATCGAGACCGAAGCGGGCCAGGATCCCCGTCCGTCGTTCTTCGACGCGGCGGAGAAGGCCCTGGTGGAAGTTCAGGGTCTGGTCGAACGCGGCGTCGGACCGTGGCAGACGGATGAAAACGAAAGCCGAGAACTGGCGGTCCTGAGGCGCTGGACGCTGGAAGAAGAAGCCGATGGTGACGGCGCGGAGCAGACCGGGGAGGAGACCGCCGAAGCCGAGCCGAGCGAGGCGCCGGCGGACGGGGAGGCCGCAACCCGGGCCGCAGATGCCGAAACGGGTAGCCGCAAGCTGCAGGACCAGGTGCGGATGGACGCCGAAGTGCTCGACAGCCTGGTCAACAATGCCGGCGAACTGGCGACCTTCCACCGGCGTTTCGAGCAGACGGTGGGTCGGGTAGAAAACCAGGTCGAGGAGCTGGACCGGACCATCACGCGGGTGCGCGAACAGCTGCGCAAGCTCGAGATCGAAACCGAGGCGCAGGTGCTGTTCCGGGTGGAACAGGAAACCGGCGAGGAGCAGGTGGATTTCGATCCGCTGGAGATGGATCGCTACTCCGGGATTCAGCAACTTTCGCGCGCGCTGGCGGAGAGTGTGAGCGACCTCGACAGCCTGAAGCAGGAGGTGGACGACGAGCTCCGGACCGCCGGCGGCGTGCTGGTGCAGGAAAAACGCGTGGGTACCGAGCTGCAGGACCAGTTGATGCGGCAGCGCATGGTCCGGTTCGCGCGCATGGCGCCACGCCTGCGGCGCGTGGTGCGCGCGGCGGCCGACGACATGCAGCGCGAGGTCCGGGTGGATTTCGTCGGCCAGGATTCCGAGCTCGACCGTGCCCTGCTGGAGCGCCTGGTGGCCCCGCTGGAACACTTGCTGCGCAATGCGGTGGCGCACGGCATCGAAACGCCCGACGAACGGGAAGAACGTGGAAAGCCGCGGGAAGGCCACATCACGGTAAGCCTGGAGCAGGCCGGCAGCGAGATCCGGATGGAGGTTGCCGATGATGGTGGCGGCATCGATGCCGAGGTCGTGCGGGCCAAGGCCATCGACCGCGGAGTCATCACGCCGGAGGCGGAACTGAGCGACAATCAGGCCCTGCAGCTGATCCTGCAGTCCGGATTCTCGACCGCCGCCTCGGTGAACCATGTGGCCGGGCGCGGTGTGGGCATGGATGTGGTCAACGCGGAGGTCAAGCAGCTCGGCGGAACGCTGGACATCGATTCCATCCCGGGTTCCGGATCGCGGTTTACTTTGCGGCTCCCGTTCACGCTGGCGATCAGCCAGTCGTTATTGGTGCAGGTCGGGGAGGAGACCTTTGCGGTTCCGATGGCCTCGGTGGAGGGCGTGGTACGCGCGCGGCGCGAGGAGATCGACGACTCCGGCGCGGCGCCGACCTACAGCTATGTGGGCCAGGAATACGCCCTGCATTCACTGGGCGAGATCCTTGGCATCGAGACCCAGGCCGGGGTTCACCCGCTGCCGGAGGAGCCTTTCCCGCTGCTGCTGGTACGTGCGGACGAGCAGAAGGTCGCGCTGCGCGTGGATGGCCTGGCGGGCAGCCAGGAGGTGGTGGTCAAGTCGGTCGGTCCGGTGCTGAGCCGGATCCCCGGTGTGGCCGGGGCCACGCTGCAGGGTGACGGCTCGGTGATGCTGATCCTGGATCTGAGCATGCTTATGCGGTTCGCAACCGTGGCGACCGCCGCCGAGGCCGAGGCCGTCGAGCCCGAAAGCGCCGCGACGCGCATCATGGTGGTCGACGACTCGATCACCATTCGCAAGGTGACCGCGCGTCTGTTGACCCGCAGGGGCTACGAGGTAGTGACCGCGCGCGACGGCCTCGATGCGGTGACGCTCCTGGACGAGCGCCGGCCGCATCTGATCCTGCTGGACGTGGAGATGCCGCGGATGGACGGTTTCGAGTTCGCCGCTCATGTGCGCGAACATCCCGAGTTCCGCGACGTACCGATCATCATGATCACCTCGCGCAGCGGTTCCAAGCACCGCGAGCGAGCCATGCGGCTGGGTGTGAACGGTTATCTCGGCAAGCCGTACCTCGAGAACGACCTGCTCAGCGAGATCGAGCATCAGCTGGAGGGCACTCCGGCATGAGGCCTGCCGGGGGCGGAGGAGAACGATGAGCGAGAGCGAAGGTCGCGTTGAAGCAGTGATCGTGCAGCTGGAGGCGGGCTCCATCCTGCTGCCGCGCAGCGCCTTGCTGGAGGTCACCACCCGGCCGGGTTCGAGCCTGGAGGAAGACGAGGTTTCGGCCGAACGGCCATGGCTTGCGGCCCCCCTGCTCTGGAAGGAACTGCAGATTCCGGTGATCAACGTGAATCATCTGCTGGATCCGGCGCGCGACACCGGCGAGGATCATCGCCGGTTCACCCGTCTTCTCGTTCTGCAGGGCGCGGACGAGCCGGAGTCCCTCCCGTACTACGCGCTGGAGGTCAGGGGGACACCGCACCCGGTGCGTGTCACGCCGCAGAACATCTTCGCTCTGGAAGGGGTGGAGACCACACCGTGGTCGTGGCGGGTCAAGGCATCGGGCGTGACCACGCACCTGCTGCGCCTGGATACCGTCGAGGCCCGGCTCCGGGAGCTTCCCGGTACGGGCAGGACCGCCCGCTCGTCCGGGACTTCGGAAACACGCCCGGCTCCGGCAGACTGAGGCTACTCGCCGGGTGGCTCCAGGTCACCGAAGCGCCATTGCACCAGCGTCAGAATCGCGATGGCGGCCGTCTCGGTGCGCAGCGTTCGCGGGCCGGTGCGTACAGGGTGGAACCCGTGGTCGCGAGCGAGGGTGCGCTCGGCATCGGTCAGGCCGCCTTCCGGGCCCACGAAGACGCTGGCGTTCTCCGTCGCCACGGACTGGCGGGATTCCACGATCCGCGACAGTGGCGCGCCGGTTTCATCCGCGAGCAATGCGAGGCTGGCGGTGGAACCGGGACCGTCCCGTCGCAGCACTGCGTCCGGCTGGCCGACGGACTCCAGCACCGGCAGTTCGTTCCGTCCGCACTGCTCCGCAGCCGCCGCAATGACGCCCTGCCAGTGACTCTGGCGCCGGTCCAGGCCCTTGTGACCACCAGCCGAACGGCTGCGCTCGCACAGAACCGGCCGGATACGCGAAACGCCCAGTTCCACGGCCTTCTGCAGCGCAAGATCCATGTGATCGCCACGCGCGATGCCCTGGAGAAGGGTGATCGGGAAGCGCGGGGTGGTCGGTTCGGTGGCGCGTTCCCCCAGATGAAAAACGCCCGCCCGGCGACCGGCGGTCTCCAGGCGGGCGTCGAATTCATTGCCGCGGCCGTCAAACAGACGGCACGCGGCGCCGTCCTTCAGCCGGAGAACCCGGGTGGCGTAATGCAGTCGATCCTCCGGGGCCGGCAAACGCAGCCCCGCCGCCAGATCGGCGTTCTCGATCAGCAGACGGGGGCAGCGCATGGTCAGCGACGGCTGTCGAGGTCCAGGTCCTTCCAGATCTGTTCGGTCGGGCCGGCCTGGTTCATCGAATAGAAGTGGATGCCGGGGGCGCCCTTTTCCAGCAGATCGTCGGTCAAGCGGGTGGCCTGCTCGATGCCGAACTTGCGGATCGAGTCCTTGTCGTCGCCATACGCCTCCATCCGCTTGCGGATGTAGCGCGGGATCTCGGCACCGCACATCTCGGAGAAGCGCACGATCTGGGTGTAGTTGGTGATCGGCATGATTCCCGGAATGATCGGGATGGTGATCCCCATCGCTTGCACCCGTTCCATGAACGCGACATAGGCGTCGACGTTGTAGAAATACTGGGTGATGGCGGTGTCGGCGCCGGCATCCACCTTGGTCTTGAAGTTGTCCAGATCCTTCTCGGCGCTGGGGGCCTGCGGATGGAACTCCGGATAGGCCGCCACCTCGATCTTGAACTGGTTACCGAATTCGGCACGCACGAACTCCACCAGCTCCGATGCGTAGCGGAAATCGCCACCGGAATGCTTGGTACCGGACGGCAGGTCGCCACGCAGGGCCACGATGCGGTCCACACCAATGTCCCGATAGGCGTTCAGCAGGTCGCGCAGTTCGTCCTTGGTGGACGAAATGCAGGAGACGTGCGGGGCCGCCGGGATGCCGTCGTTGTTGATGATGTCCTTGACCGTCTCGAGAGTGCGGTCGCGGGTCGAACCGCCGGCGCCGAAGGTCACCGAGTAGAACTCGGGCTTGAGGGCGCCCAGACGTTTGCGGGCCTTGGCCAGACGGTCGGCGCCGGCCTCGTCCTTGGGCGGGAAGAATTCAACGCTGAAGACGCGTTCCTGATTGCTCATTGCTTGTCCTCCAGACAAAAAGAAGGCGGACCGCACGAGTATGCGGCCCGCCCGGGCTGTCACACAGTCAGTTGACTAATGTGAGGCTGGCCGATCAGTAGCGGTAGTGTTCCGGCTTGAACGGACCATCCACCGACATGCCCAGGTACTTGGCCTGGTCGTCGGTCAGGCGCGTCAGGTTCGCGCCCAGCTTCTTCAGGTGCAGGTTCGCGACCTTCTCGTCCAGATGCTTCGGCAGGATGTAGACCTGCTTGTCGTACTCCGAGCCCTTGTTCCAGAGCTCGATCTGCGCCAGCGTCTGGTTGGTGAACGAGTTGGACATCACGAAGGACGGGTGGCCCGTGCCGCAGCCCAGGTTCACCAGACGGCCTTCGGCCAGCATCAGGATGCGGTTGCCGTTCGGCAGGATGATGTGGTCAACCTGCGGCTTGATGTTGTCCCACTCGTACTTGCGCATCGAGGCGACGTCGATCTCGGAGTCGAAGTGGCCGATGTTGCAGACGATGGCCTGGTCCTTCATCCGGGTCATGTGATCTTCGGTGATCACGTCCTTGTTGCCCGTGGCGGTGATGAAGATGTCGGCCTTGTCGGCGGCTTCGTCCATGGTGACGACGCGGAAGCCTTCCATCGCGGCCTGCAGGGCGCAGATCGGGTCGATCTCGGTGACCCACACGGTGGAGCCGAGACCACGCAGCGACTGGGCGGCACCCTTGCCGACGTCACCGTAGCCGGCGACCACGGAGATCTTGCCCGCGATCATCACGTCGGTGGCGCGCTTGATGGAGTCCACGGTGGACTCGCGGCAGCCGTACAGGTTGTCGAACTTGGACTTGGTGACCGAGTCGTTGACGTTGATGGCGGGGAAGGCCAGCTCGCCGGTCTTCGCCATCTGGTACAGACGGTGCACGCCGGTGGTGGTCTCTTCGGTCACGCCGTGGATCTTGGACAGCATGTCCGAGTACCAGGTGGGCTGCTCGGCCAGGCGTTCCTTGATCTTGGCGAACAGGGCCACTTCCTCTTCGTGCTCGGGGTTTTCCAGCACGGAGGGGTCTTTCTCGGCCTTGGCGCCGATGTGCAGCAGCAGGGTCGCGTCGCCACCGTCGTCCAGGATCATGTTGGCACCGCCGTCGAATTCGAAGATGCGGTGGCAGTAGTCCCAGTACTCTTCCAGGGTCTCACCCTTCACGGCGAAGACCGGCGTGCCGTTGTCGGCGATGGCCGCGGCAGCGTGGTCCTGCGTGGAGTAGATGTTGCAGGAGGCCCAGCGGACCTCGGCACCCAGCGCTTCCAGGGTCTGGATCAGCACGGCGGTCTGGATGGTCATGTGCAGGGAGCCGGCGATCTTGGCGCCCTTCAGCGGCTGGGAGGCCGCGTACTCTTCGCGAGTCTGCATCAGACCGGGCATTTCGGTCTCGGCGATCGCGATTTCCTTGCGGCCGAACTCGGCCTGGTTGATGTCCTTGACGACGTAATCGCCGGTTTTCTTGGCATCCATCACAGCATTCATGGTGTTACTTCTCCGTTGGTCTGGATGAGCGCCGTGTTACTTCAGGGGAACATCCGGCTGAGCCTGACGGTGGAACCGCTGCAGCGCTCCTCAGCCGGATGGGTGTTTCGCTTACGTAATATGGACTCTCTTAGAGTCCGGCGGCCTTCTTGAGTTCCTCGGCCTTGTCGGTGCGCTCCCACGGGAGGTCGACGTCTTCGCGGCCGAAGTGGCCATAGGCGGCGGTCGCCTTGTAGATCGGACGCAGCAGATCCATCATCTGGATCAGGCCCCACGGGCGCAGATCGAAGATGTCACGGACCAGCGTCTCGATGCGACGGTCGTCGATCTTGCCGGTGCCGAAGGTGTCGATCGTGATCGAGGTCGGGTCGGCCACGCCGATGGCGTAGGAGACCTGGATCTCGCACTTGTCGGCCAGGCCGGCGGCGACGACGTTCTTGGCCACGTAACGGCCGGCGTAGGCGGCGGAACGGTCCACCTTGGACGGGTCCTTGCCGGAGAACGCACCGCCACCGTGGCGGGCCATGCCACCGTAGGTGTCGACGATGATCTTGCGGCCGGTCAGGCCGGCGTCGCCCACCGGGCCACCGATCTCGAACTTGCCGGTCGGGTTGATGTGGATCTGGTCGTTGGAGACCTGGCTCAGCCATTCGGCCGGCAGGACCTTCTTGAAGACCTCTTCATAGATGGCTTCCTGCAGGTCCTTCTGCGAGATCTCGGGGCTGTGCTGGGTGGACAGCACGACCGCGTCCAGGCCGGCCGGCTTGCCGTCTTCATAGCGCAGGGAGACCTGGCTCTTGGCGTCCGGGCGCAGCCACGGCAGCTTGCCGCTCTTCATCAGCTCGGACTGGATGCGCACCATCTTGTGGGCGTAGAAGATCGGGGCGGGCATCAGGGTATCGGTTTCGCGCGCGGCGTAGCCGAACATCAGGCCCTGGTCACCGGCGCCCTGGGTGGCGCGGTCGGAGACGTCACGGTCCACGCCCATGGCGATGTCCTGGGACTGCTCGCCCAGCACGTTCAGCACGGCGCAGGTGTTGCCGTCGAAGCCCTTGTGGGAATCGTCGTAGCCGATCTCGCAGACGGTCTCGCGCACCAGGCGCTCGTAATCGATCTGCGCGCCGGTGGTGATCTCGCCCAGCAGCATCACCATGCCGGTCTTGGTGGCGGTTTCACACGCGATGCGGGCGTGCGGATCCTGCTCGATGATGGCGTCGACGATGGTGTCGGAGACCAGGTCGGCCATCTTGTCGGGGTGACCCGCAGAGACCGATTCCGAGGTGAAGATGTAGTTGGACATTAAGCGTTCCTTTTCTGTCGTTTCGATTTAGTTTTGCGCAAAACGACCGCTAGTGTAACGCGACTCGCCGGGAATTTCTAAGCCCCCCCGGGTGAAGCCTTCGTGAAGGCCTCCCGCCCAATGCCGTGTGACGGCCGCCGAGGCGCGCGAGGGCGCGACTTGCCCCGCTGCTTGAAAGTGGC
The DNA here is from genome assembly GCF_003208255.1 of Thioalkalivibrio sp. ALE21. Taxonomy (NCBI): domain Bacteria; kingdom Pseudomonadati; phylum Pseudomonadota; class Gammaproteobacteria; order Chromatiales; family Ectothiorhodospiraceae; genus Thioalkalivibrio; species Thioalkalivibrio sp. ALE21. The sequence continues at coordinate 213,449 of NZ_QKMA01000004.1, read as the reverse complement.
CAAAATGCTCCGCCGTTGCTGGGGTTGTGCGGCCTCGTCCGTCCCATGTCCGGTCCGCCCGGCGCGCCTTGATGCTGCAGCGCCGGAGCCGTCAGACCGGCTCCCGCCCCGGCCAGAATCTTTCATCACTTGAGCAGGAGACCCGCATGCCCACCCGTAGAGAGCTTGCCAATGCCATCCGCGCCCTTTCCATGGACGCGGTCCAGAAGGCCAATTCCGGTCACCCGGGGGCCCCGATGGGGATGGCGGACATCGCCGAGGTGCTGTGGAACGACTACATGCAGCACAACCCGGCGAACCCGGACTGGGCCGACCGCGACCGTTTCGTGATGTCCAACGGGCACGGCTCGATGCTGGTGTACTCGCTGCTGCATCTGACCGGCTACGACCTGCCGATGGACGAGCTCAAGCAGTTCCGTCAGCTGCATTCGCAGACCCCCGGCCATCCGGAGTACGGCTACACCGCCGGGGTCGAGACCACCACCGGCCCGCTGGGCCAGGGTGTCTCCAATGCCGTGGGTATGGCGCTGGCCGAGAAGATGATGGCCGCGCATTTCAACCAGCCCGGGCACGAGATTGTCGACCACAACACCTATGTGTTCCTCGGTGACGGCTGCCTGATGGAAGGCGTCTCGCACGAGGCCTGCGCGCTGGCCGGCACCCTGGGCCTGGGCAAGCTGGTCGCGTTCTGGGATGACAACGGCATCTCCATCGACGGCGAGGTCGAAGGCTGGTTCACCGACGACACCCCGTCCCGTTTCGAGGCCTATGGCTGGCACGTGGTGCGCGACGTGGACGGCCATGACGCCGATGCGGTCAAGGCCGCGATCGAGCAGGCCCGCAAGGAAACCGGCAAGCCGACCCTGGTCTGCTGCCGCACCGTGATCGGCTTCGGTTCCCCGAACAAGTCCGGCAAGGAAGAGTGCCATGGCGCCGCGCTGGGCGACGACGAAGTCGCGCTGACCCGCAAGGAACTGGGCTGGGAACACGGCCCGTTCGAGATCCCGGACGACATCTACGCCGGCTGGAACGCGAAGGACAAGGGGGCCAGGGCCGAAGCCGAATGGAACGAGCGTTTCGCCGCCTACAAGCAGGCGCATCCGGAGCTGGCGGCCGAGTTCGAGCGTCGCATGGCCGGTGATCTGCCCGCCGACTGGAGCGAGAAGGCCAATGCCTTCATCAAGCAGACCGTAGAGAAGGCCGAGAAGGTCGCCTCGCGCAAGGCGTCGCAGGCCACCATCGGTGGCTACGCCCCGGCCCTGCCGGAACTGCTGGGCGGCTCCGCCGACCTGGCCGGCTCCAACCTGACCATGTACAGCGGCTCGAAGGGCGTCAGCAAGGAAGACGCCGCGGGCAACTACGTGTACTACGGCGTGCGCGAGTTCGGCATGGCCGCGATCATGAACGGGATCGCGCTGCACGGCGGGTTCATCCCGTACGGCGGGACCTTCCTGATCTTCTCGGACTATGCGCGTAACGGCATCCGCATGTCCGCGCTGATGAAGCAGCGCGTGATGTACGTGCTGACGCATGATTCCATCGGCCTTGGCGAGGACGGCCCGACCCACCAGCCGATCGAGCAGACCCCGAGCCTGCGCCTGATCCCCAACCTGAACGTGTGGCGCCCCTGTGACGCGGTCGAGACGGCTGTCGCCTGGAAGGCCGGCATCGAGCGCACCGACGGCCCGTCCGCGTTCATCCTGTCGCGCCAGGGCCTGCCGCACATGGAGCGCGACGGCGAACAGCTCGCCAACATCGCGCGCGGTGGCTACGTGCTGAAGGACTGCGACGGCACCCCGGATCTGATCTTCATCGCGACCGGTTCCGAGGTCGAGCTGGCCGTGCAGGCGGCCGAGACGCTGGCCGGCGAGGGCAAGAAGGCGCGCGTCGTGTCCATGCCCTGCGTGGAACTGTTCGAACAGCAGGATCCGGCCTACCGCGAATCCGTGCTGCCGTCCGCCGTGCGCAAGCGCGTGGCCGTGGAGGCCGGCGCCACCGCGGGCTGGTACAAGTTCACCGGCATGGACGGCGCGGTGTTCGGCATGGACTGCTTCGGCGAATCCGCCCCGGGCGGTGCGCTGTTCGATTACTTCGGCTTCAAGCCGGAGAATGTCGCGCAGATCGCCCGCGACGTGCTGAACGGCTGAGCCCCGACGATTTTCAATAAGAGCTGAAAAGAGGAGACTCCCATGGCTATCAAGGTTGGTATCAACGGTTTCGGCCGCATCGGGCGCATGGCCTTCCGCGCCATCGCCCAGGACTTCCCCAACCTGCAGGTGGTCGGCATCAATGACCTGCTGGATCCGGAATACCTGGCCTACATGCTGCGCTACGATTCGGTCCACGGCCGCTTCGAAGGCGACATCAGCGTCGAGGGCAATGACCTGGTCGTGAACGGCAACCGCATCCGCCTGACCGCGGAGAAGGATCCGTCCGCCCTGAAGTGGGGCGACATCGGCGCCGACGTGGTGATCGAGTCCACCGGCCTGTTCCTGACCGCCGACACCGCGCAGAAGCACCTGGACGCCGGGGCGAAGAAGGTCGTGATGTCCGCCCCGTCCAAGGACGACACCCCGATGTTCGTCTACGGCGTCAACCACGGCGACTACAGCGGCCAGAACATGGTCTCCGCCGCTTCCTGCACCACCAACGCCCTGGCGCCGGTGGCCAAGGTCCTGCACGACAACTGGGGCATCAAGCGCGGCCTGATGACCACCGTGCACGCCGCCACCGCCACGCAGAAGACCGTCGACGGCCCGTCCATGAAGGACTGGCGCGGCGGCCGCGGCATCCTGGAGAACATCATCCCGTCCTCCACCGGTGCCGCCAAGGCCGTGGGCAAGGTGCTGACCGAGCTGAACGGCAAGCTGACCGGCATGGCCTTCCGCGTGCCGACCTCCGACGTCTCGGTGGTGGACCTGACCGCCGAGCTCAACGGCGAAGCCGACTACAAGGCCGTCTGCGAGGCCATGAAGAAGGCCTCCGAGGGCGAGCTGAAGGGCGTGCTGGGCTACACCGAAGACCTGGTGGTCTCCACCGACTTCCGCGGCTACACCGCCCCGTCGGTGTTCGATGCCGGCGCCGGCATCCAGCTGGACCCGACGTTCGTGAAAGTCGTGGCCTGGTACGACAACGAGTACGGCTACACCTGCAACATGCTTCGCATGGTGGAGCACGTCGCCCAATAAGACCTGCGGGGAGTCCGCCGGGGCGCGTGCCGCTCCCGGCGGCATCCCGCCAGAGTCTTGGGCGCAGCCTCCCCGCCAGGGGGGCTGCACCGAAGACTTTATTCGTTCCAACCTTTTCCGCGAGGTATTCCATGTCCGTCACCAAGATGACCGATCTCGATCTGCAGGGTCGCCGCGTGCTCGTGCGCCAGGACCTGAACGTCCCCGTCAAGGACGGCAAGGTCACGTCCGATGCGCGTATCCGCGCGAGTCTCGAGACCGTGCAGAAGGCCCTGGAAGGCGGCGCCGGCGTGATGCTGATGTCGCACCTGGGCCGGCCCACCGAGGGCGAATTCTCCGAGGAGGATTCCCTGGCCCCGGTCGCCGAGCACATGGGGCAGCTTCTCGGCCGCGAAGTGCGTCTGGTGCGGGATTATCTCGACGGGGTGGAGATCCAGCCCGGCGAGGTGGTGATGCTGGAAAACGTCCGTTTCAACAAGGGCGAGAAGAAGGATGACGAGGCGCTGGCGAAGAAGTACGCCGCGCTGTGCGACGTCTACGTGATGGACGCCTTCGGTACCGCTCACCGCGCCCAGGCCTCCACCCACGGGGCCGGCAAGTTCGCGCCGCAGGCCTGCGCCGGTCCGCTGCTGGCCCGCGAACTGGAAGCCCTGAGCAAGGCGCTGGACAACCCGAAGCGCCCGCTGGTCGCAATCGTCGGCGGGTCCAAGGTCTCGACCAAGCTGACCGTGCTGGAATCCCTGTCCAAGGTCGTGGACCAGCTGATCGTGGGTGGCGGCATCGCCAACACCTTCATTGCGGCCCAGGGCCATGATGTCGGCAACTCGCTGTACGAGGCCGATCTGGTCGACGAATCGAAGCGGCTGATGGAAGCCGCGCGCGCCAAGGGCGGCGAGATCCCGGTGCCGACCGACGTCACCGTGGGCAAGGAGTTTTCCGACAGCACGCCGGCGGAGACCAAAGCGGTGGACGCGATCGGCGCCGACGACATGATCTTCGATGTGGGTCCGGACACCGCCTCCACCTACGCACAAGCCCTGCGTAATGCCGGCACCATCGTGTGGAACGGCCCGGTGGGCGTGTTCGAGTTCGATCAGTTCGCCGCGGGCACCCGGGCCCTGGGCGAGGCGATCGCGGAAAGCGATGCGTTCTCCATTGCCGGCGGCGGCGACACACTGGCGGCAATCGACAAATACGATCTCTCCGAGCGCATCAGCTACATCTCCACCGGCGGCGGTGCCTTCCTCGAGTTCCTGGAAGGCAAGACGCTGCCGGCCGTGGCGATGCTCGAGGAGCGGGCGAAGGGCTGAACGGCCTTGAATGCTACGTCATCCAACATCGGAGAGCCCCGCGTGAGACGCACCAAGATCGTAGCCACCCTTGGCCCCGCGACCGACAGCGACGAAGCCATGGATGCCATCATCCAGGCCGGCGTCGATGTCGTGCGCGTCAACTTCTCGCACGGGGATCCGGATGACCACCGTGCCCGCGTGCAGCGACTGCGCGCGGCCGCCGAGCGTGCCCATCGCGTGGTCGGCGTCCTGGGCGATCTTCAGGGGCCCAAGATCCGCATCGAGCGCTTCGCCAATGGCAAGGTGCACCTGGAAGAAGGCGCACCGTTCGCGCTGGACGCGGGTCTGGGCCGCGACGACGGTGACGACACCCAGGTCGGCCTGACCTACACCGACCTGCCGAAGGACGTGCGCCCGGATGACATCCTGCTGCTGGATGATGGTCGTATCGTGCTCAAGGTGACCGCGGTCGCGGCCAGCCGGGTCGAAACTGAAGTCGTGGTCGGCGGCGAGCTGTCCAACAATAAAGGCATCAATCGCCAGGGGGGAGGCCTGTCCGCCCCGGCGATCACCGACAAGGACCGCGAGGACATCCGCCTGGCGGCCGAGCTGGAGGTGGACTACCTGGCTGTGTCCTTTCCGCGCTCGGCGCAGGACATCCACCTTGCCCGCGGCCTGTTGAAGGAGGCCGGCTGGGAGGCGGGGATCTGCGCCAAGATCGAGCGTTCCGAGGCCCTGGACGTGATCGACGAAATCATCTCGGCAACCGAGGTGATCATGATCGCGCGCGGGGATCTCGGCGTGGAAATCGGCGACGCCGAACTGCCCGGGGTGCAGAAGACCCTGATCTCGCGGGCGCGTGCTCTCAACCGTCTGGTCATCACCGCGACCCAGATGATGGAGACCATGATCCAGAATCCGATCCCCACGCGGGCGGAGGTCTTCGACGTGGCCAACGCGGTGCTGGACGGGACCGACGCGGTGATGCTGTCGGGCGAGACCGCCACCGGACGCTATCCCGGACGGGTGGTCTCCAGCATGGACCGGATCTGCGAAGCCGCCGAGCGCCAGCGTGCCGCGCGGCAGTCCGACCACCGAATGGACTCGACCTTCGGTCGGGTGGACGAGGCGATCGCGATGGCCACCATGTATACCGCCAACCACCTGGACGTGCAGGCAATCGCGGCCCTCACGGAGTCCGGCGCCACCGCGCTGTGGATGTCGCGGATCAGTTCCGGGATCCCGATCTACGCGCTGACCCGGCGCATGGACACCAGCCGGCGCATGAGCCTGTACCGCGGTGTTTACCCGGTGTATGTCGACTCGCTGCCGGAGAGCCATGAGAGCCTGAACCGCGAAGCGGTCAACTTGCTCAAGGCCGAGGGGGTCGTGCAGGATGGCCAGCTGGTCATAATCACCAAGGGCGACCTGCAGGGTGCCCATGGCGGCACCAACGCAATGAAAATCGTCCGGGCCGGCGAAGTCGCCTGACGGCGACCGTCACCCGGACGTCCAGTTCCCAACCTGAAGTGCGAATCCCGTAAGGAGGAACCATGGCACTGATCTCGCTTCGCCAGCTGCTGGACCATGCCGCCGAGCATGGCTACGGCATGCCGGCCTACAACGCCAACAACATGGAACAGATCCATTCGATCATGGAGGCCGCGAAGGAAGTGGACTCCCCCGTGATCATTCAGGCGTCCGCCGGTGCGCGGAAGTACGCCGGGGAGCCCTTCCTGCGCCGCATGATCGAAGCGGCCGCCGAGCAGTATCCGGACATCCCGATCGCGCTGCACCAGGACCACGGCTCCGAGCCGGCGGTGTGCCTGCGTTCCATCCAGTCGGGCTTCACCTCGGTGATGATGGACGGCTCCCTGATGCCCGACATGAAGACCCCGTCGACCTACGACTACAACGTCGACGTGACCGCCAAGGTCGCCGAGATGGCCCATTCCGGCGGTGTGTCCGTGGAAGGCGAGCTGGGCTGCCTGGGCTCCCTGGAAACCGGCCAGGCCGGGGAGGAAGACGGTTCCGGCGCCGAAGGCACGCTGTCCCACGACCAGCTGCTGACCGACCCGGACGAGGCCGCGGACTTCGTCAAGAAGACCAAGTGCGACGCCCTGGCCATCGCCATCGGCACCTCGCACGGCGCCTACAAGTTCACCCGTCCGCCGACCGGTGACATCCTGGCCATCGAGCGGGTCAAGGAGATCCACGCCCGCATCCCGGACACCCACCTGGTGATGCACGGCTCCTCCTCGGTACCGGAAGAATGGCTGAAGATCATCAACCAGTACGGCGGTGACATGGGCGAGACCTATGGTGTCCCGGTCAAGGAGATCCAGGAAGGCATCAAGCACGGCGTGCGCAAGGTCAACATCGACACCGACCTGCGCATGGCCTCCACCGGCGCGGTGCGCAAGTTCCTGGCCGAGAACCCGAAGGAATTCGACCCGCGCAAGTTCCTGAAGGCCTCGACCGCCGGCATGAAGGACGTCTGCAAGCAGCGCTTCGAAGCCTTCGGCTGCGCCGGGATGGCGTCCAAGATCAAGCCGATGTCGCTGGACGACATGGTCGCCCGCTACAACAACGGCGATCTGGATCCGAAGATCAACTGATCTCGCGATCCGCGCACGGATGCACGAAAAAGGGGGCTTCGGCCCCCTTTTTTTGTGCGATCATTGCCACCCTGTTCCGAACAACGGCCCCTCCCCGGAGGTCCCGATGCGTCATTTCGCAGTCCTGCTCCTCGCCCTTGCCCTGATCCTTTCCCTGGCGCCGCCGGCCAGCGCCAATCCGTTCGCGCGGGACGTCGATCCGCAGGACATCGTCGACCGCGCCAAGGACACCCTCACCCGCATGGCCGGGCACCCCGACTACCCCGCACTGCGTGCCGACCTGCGGGAAGCGCATGCGGTGGTGATCTTCCCGCGCGTGATCCGTGGGGGGTTCTTCATTGGCGGATCCGGCGGGCTGGGCGTGGCCCTGGCCTGGGACGAAGACGAGGGCGACTACAGTCCAGTGGGTTTCTATTCTCTGGGATCCGTCAGCTTCGGCGTGCAGATCGGCGGGGACGCCGCCGAGGTGGTGATGGTCGCACGGCGGCCCGATGCCCGCGATTCGCTGTTCGCCTCGTCCATGCGCCTGGGAGGTGATGCCGAAGTCGCCGCGGGCCCGGTGGGCGCCGGGCGCAGCGCTTCCGTCAATGCGGATTTCATTTCTTACGCGCGGGCGCGCGGGGCGTATCTGGGCATGAGTTTCGAAGGCTCGCGCCTGACCGTCCGCGAAGACTTCAACGAGGCCTACTACCGCGAGGATCTGCGGCCGGTGCACATCCTCGAGAGCCGTCGCGTGGATCACCCCGGCACCCAGGCCTTGCGGGATGCCCTGCTCGAGCTCCGCCGCGACGAAGCCGACGAGGCCCCGGCGCGGGGCGGTGAGGATCAGCGGCCGGAGGCCGATCCGGCCGAAGGCGGAATCAGGCCCGATGCGATGGAGGTCGAGACCCTCTGACCGGCGCGGTCCGAGGTAATCCCCTCGGCCAGTTCGATCACCGGCGCGTGCGTGCGCCGTTGCAGGGCGGATGCGTTGTCCAGTTGTGGATCGGTGTCGGGCTGGCGCCGGTTGAGCACGATCCCCGCCAGTGCGAGTCCGCGCCGCTCCAGGGCCTCCAGCGTCAGCAGGCAGGTGTTCAGCGTCCCGAGGCGGTCTTCCGCCACCAGCAGCACCGGCAGGCCGAGCGCCACGGCCAGGTCGGCGTTCAGCGCTTCTTCGGCCAGCGGCGAATAGAAGCCGCCGGCGCCTTCCACCAGCAGCGGCCCTTGCGCTCCTTTTCGTTGTGCCTCGCAGGCGTCGACCAGTTCCGCGAGGTACAGCGGGTGGCCGATGTTGCGCGCCGCCTGGTCCGGGGCGAGGGCATCGGGGAATCGCCAGGGGGTCACCCGTGCCACTGCCGCCGGGGGCAGCCCCGCGGCGGCGGTCAGGGCCACGCCGTCGGCGGGATACAGGCCGTCCGGCCCTGTCTCGCAGCCGGATTCCGCCGGCTTGCACGGGACGGGCCTCAGCCCCGCCGCGCACCAGGCCCGCAGCAGCGCGCAGCCAACGAAGGTCTTGCCCACGCCGGTGTCGGTGGCGCTGACGAACAGGCCCGCGGGATTCATGGCCGGTCGAGCGGCGACCCGGTCAGGCGTTCCAGCGCCTCGCGATAGCGCGCCGCCGTCTGCTCGGCGATCTCCGCGGGCAGCGCCGGCCCCGGGGCCGTCTTGTCCCAGTCCAGGGTTTCGAGATAGTCGCGCACGTACTGCTTGTCGAACGACGCGGGGCTACGGCCCGGCGTATATTCGTCCGCCGGCCAGAAGCGCGAGGAGTCGGGTGTCAGGACCTCGTCGATCAGATGCAGGCGGCCTTCGCGGTCGAGCCCGAATTCGAATTTGGTGTCGGCGATGATGATTCCGCGCGCGGCGGCGTGCTCGCGCGCCAGGTTGTAGATCGCGATGCTGGCGTCACGCACCTCGCGCGCGCGCTCCTCGCCAATGGCAGCGGCGACATGGTCGAAGTCGACGTTCTCGTCGTGATCCCCGACCGCCGCCTTGGTGCTGGGCGTGAACAATGGCTCCGGCAGTGCCCCGGCCAGCTCCAGGCCCGGTGGCAGCGGGAGACCGCAGACCGCACCCGTCGCCTGATAGTCCTTCCAGCCGGAGCCGATCAGGTAGCCGCGCACCACCGCTTCCACCGGCAGGGCCTCCAGTCGCCGCACCACCAGGCTGCGCCCCTCGAGCGGCGCGCGCACCCCGGGGTCCGGCACCACCTCGGCCAGCGGTATATCGGTCAGCTGATTGGGGATGCCCAGCTCGCGCTCGATGCGCCGCATCCAGTACACGGTGATCGCGGTCAACACCCGTCCCTTGTCCGGCACCGGCGTAGGCAGGATCACGTCGAATGCCGACAGCCGGTCGGTGGTCACCATCAGCCAGTGGTCGTCGTCCACCCGGTACAGGTCGCGCACCTTGCCGCGGTGGACGCATTCCAGGTCGGGGATGTCACTTTCAAGAAGGGTATCGTCCATCCGCGTATTGTAGCGGCTGTGGCGACACAGGGAACGCGCCGCCGAAGAGCGCCGGCCGGCTTGTCGCCACACGGCGCTCCCGCTATGGTTGCGCGGATGAATATCACCGACACCGCAACACCGCCGCGCGTGGGCGTGGTCATGGGCAGCACCTCGGACTGGGGAACCATGGAGCGTGCGGCCGAACTGCTGGCGCGCCTGGAGATTCCCCACGAGACCCGCGTGGTGTCCGCGCATCGCACGCCGGATCTGCTGTTCGAGTATGCCGAACAGGCGCGCGAGCGGGGTCTGTCCGCGATCATCGCGGGCGCCGGCGGCGCCGCGCACCTGCCGGGCATGCTGGCCGCCAAGACGCCGGTGCCGGTGCTGGGCGTGCCCGTGGCCTCGCGTCACCTGCAGGGCGAGGACTCGCTGCTGTCCATCGTGCAGATGCCGCGCGGGATCCCGGTGGCCACCTTCGCCATCGGCGAATCGGGTGCCGCCAATGCCGCGCTGTTCGCGGCCGCGATGCTGGCCACCGGCGACCCCGATCTCGCGGCGCGGCTGGACGCCTTCCGCGCCGAACAGCGCGACGCCGTTCTCGGTCAGAGCCTGCCGCCGGATCCGGCGTGAACCGTCCATGATTGCTCCGCCCGCCACCCTCGGCCTGCTGGGCGGCGGCCAGCTGGGCCGCTATTTCGTGCTGGCCGCGCGCCGTTCGGGCTACGCCGTGATGGTGATGGACCCGGACCCGCGCAGCCCCGCCGGAGCGGTCGCGGACTGGCACCGCGTCGCCGCATTCGACGATCACGCGGCGCTGGATCAGCTGGCCGATGCCTGCGCGGTGGTCACCGCCGAGTTCGAGAACATCCCCGCCGCGTCGCTGGAACGCGTGGCGGCGCGCGGCTGTCTGCGCCCCGGGCCACGCGCGCTGACCATCGCTCAGGACCGGCTGGCGGAGAAGCGCTTCCTCGCCGAGGCAGGGATCGCGGTGGCGCCGTGGCGACCGGTGCTGGCCGGTCGTGATCCGCAGCCCCCGGCCACCGGGGCCGGCGAGCCGCGCTTCCCGGCGGTGCTCAAGACCGCTCGTCTGGGCTATGACGGCAAGGGGCAGGCCCGTCTCGAGGATCCGGACCACCTGGCCGCGGCCCATGCCGGGCTGGGCGGGGTGGATTGCGTGCTGGAAGAGCAGGTCGAGCTGGCGCGCGAGGTTTCGGTGATCGTGGCGCGCGCGCCCGACGGGCACAGCGAGGTGTTCCCGGTGGCCGAGAACCATCATCGCCACGGCGTCCTGCACCTGACCCGGGTCCCGGCGCGTCTGTCCGCCGCACTGGAGCAGCAGGCCCGTGACGTCGCGCTGCGGGTGGCCGATCATCTGGATTACTGCGGGGTGCTGGCGGTGGAATTCTTCGTGACCGCCGGCGGCGAGCTGCTGGTCAACGAGATCGCCCCGCGGCCCCACAATTCCGGCCATTACACCCTGGATGCCTGCAGCGTGTCACAGTTCGAACAGCAGCTGCGCGCGGTCTGTGGCCTGGCGCTGGCCCCGGCCCGGGCGACGGCCCCGGTGGCCATGGTCAACCTGCTGGGCGACCTGTGGCCGGCGGCCACCGCGCCGGACTGGACCGGCGTGCTCGGCGAGGCGCGGGCCCGGCTGCATCTGTACGGCAAGGCCGAGGCCCGTCCGGGGCGCAAGATGGGGCATGTAAACGTGGTCGGCCTGCCGGACGAGGACGACGCCGACGCAGTGGCCGACGTCGCCGAATCCCTGTGGCGGGGCCTCGCCGGAGAACCATCGCAATGAGCCGGAACCATTTTCCCGATGCCGCCGCGCGGCGCGCGCGTCAGGCCGAACTGAAACAGGACCTCGAGATCGAGGAGACCCTGGAAGGCGTGCCGCTCCGCCTGCGGACCACCTGGGGCCTGTTCTCGCCGCGGCGGATCGACGACGGGACCCGGCTGTTGCTGCGGCACGCCGAGATCGGATCCGGTGATCGCTGCCTCGATCTCGGCTGCGGCTACGGCCCGATCGGCCTGGTGATGGCGCACAAGGCCGAGCCCGGGGCCTGCACCCTGGTGGACACCAACTTCATGGCGGTGGAATACGCCCGCGCGAATGCCGAGCGTAACGGGCTGGCCAACGTCGAATGCGTGCTGAGCAACGGCTTCTCGCATATCCGCGACCGTCGCTTCGATGTCGTCGCCTCCAATCTCCCGGCCAAGGTCGGGCGCGAGCTGCTCTATACCTGGCTGCTGGATGCGCACGAGCAGATGAACCCCGGAGGGCGGTTGTATGTCGTGACCATTACCGGGCTGCGACGCTTCATCGAAAAGGGGTTTCGCGAGGTGTTCGGCAATTACGACAAGCTCAAGCAGGGGCGCGACTACACCGTCGCCCTGGCGCGCCGCGAGGAGGGCTGACCCGTGGCCGAGGGTGCGGCCGATCTGCCCGTCGCGCTCCAGGTGCTGGTGGCCCTCCTGACCGGGGCGGGGCTGGTCTTGATGCTGCGTCGCATGCCCTGGGAGGCCTTTTTCTTTCCCGGTCGCGCGCAGCTGTTCGCCGGCGCATTCATCGCGCTGCTGGTCATCTGGACCCTGCGCGCGCAGACCGTGGACGGTCTGGCCCTCCACCTGATGGGCATGACCGCGGTGACCCTGGTGTTCGGCTGGCAGCTGGCGATCCTGCTGGCGTTTCTGGTGGTGGGCGTGCTCGGACTGTTCGGCGTGCTGCCGATGTCGACCGTGCCCCTGACCGTGCTGCTGGCCGGCATTCTGCCGGTGGCGGTGACCTGGGGGCTGCTGCGCCTGACCGAAACCCGCCTGCCGCCGCACATGTTCATCTATCTCTACGGGGTCGCCTTCCTCGGAGGGGCGCTGTCGGCGGTGGTCGCGGTGCTGGGTACCGCGGCAGTGTACGGCCTGTTCACCGAACTGGCCTGGCACGAGGTCTATCGCGACTACGTGCGCTATCTCCCCCTGCTGATCCTGCCCGAGTCGGTGGTCAACGGCATCGTGGTCACGGCCCTGGTGGTCCTGCGCCCGGGCTGGCTGGCCACCTGGTCGGACGAGCGCTATCTCCACGGACGCTGACCTGCCCCGATCAAATCAGCATTTGTTTAATGAACCGTTCAGGAAGTGCCTGCTAATGTTCCTTCCACGCAGCGGCTGAGACCCTGTGCACAAAACCCGAAGGATCCAGCAGGAGACAACAACAATGAAGAATGTATTCGCGCTGATGACCGGGGCCGGTCTGGCCCTCGCCTTTACCCTCCCGGCGCAGGCGGCCGACATCAAGGCCGGGCAGTCCATGTATCAGGCCGTGTGTGCCAGCTGCCACCAGGCCGACGGACGTGGTCAGGCGATCTTCCCGGCCCTGAAGGGCCAGGACGCCGCCTACGTGACGGACAAGCTCGAACGCTACCGCGCCGGCGAACAAGTGGGAGACAATACCGCACTGATGCGCCCCCACGCGCAGTCGCTGAGCGACGAGGACATCGCCAACGTGGCGGCCTTTATCGACACCGAGTTCGCCGAGTAAGGCACGCGTTACCTTCCCGGGGCGGTTCCCGCCGGCCCCGCGGCGCGGTCCCGGTTTTTTTGCCCGGGGCCGCGCCTTCGGGTAAAGTTTTGCGGTTCAGAAGAACCGGCCCGTGTCCGGTTTCCTTCCCGATGCAACTTTCACGAGGCACCGCATGGCACAACCCGACCTGATTGCTCCGTCCATCCTGTCCGCCGATTTCGCCCGGCTGGGCGAGGAAGTCGAGAACGTCCTCAACTCGGGCGCCGACATCGTCCACTTCGACGTGATGGACAACCATTATGTCCCCAACCTGACCATCGGCCCGCTGGTCTGCGAAGCCCTGCGCAAGCACGGCATCCAGGCGCCGATCGACGTGCACCTGATGGTCAAGCCGGTGGATCGCATCATCCCGGATTTCGCCCAGGCCGGTGCCAGCTACATCACCTTCCATCCGGAGGCCTCCGACCACATCGACCGCACCCTGCAGCTGATCAAGAGCGAGGGCTGCAAGGCCGGGCTGGTGTTCAATCCGGCGACCCCGCTGTCGCATCTGGATTACGTGATGGACAAGGTCGACATGATCCTGCTGATGTCGGTGAACCCCGGTTTCGGCGGGCAGAAGTTCATCCCCGGCACGCTGGACAAGCTGCGCGAGGCGCGCCAGCGCATCGACGCCTCCGGCCGTGACATCCGCCTGGAGATCGACGGCGGCGTGAAGGCCGACAACATCCGCGAGGTGAAGGCGGCCGGCGCGGACACCTTCGTCGCCGGCTCGGCGATCTTCGGCGCGGGCGAGGATTCCGATCCCAACCGCTACGACAGCATCCTCAAGAAGATGCGTGACGAACTGGCCGGCGCCTGAGGGTCCCGTGAGCCTGAAGCGCCCCGCCATGATCCTGATCGACCTGGACGGCACGCTGATCGACAGCGTGCCCGATCTGGCCTGGAGCGTGGACGCGATGATGCGCGAGCTCGGCCTGCCCGAGCGCGGTGAGGCCGCGGTGCGCAACTGGGTGGGCAACGGCGTCGAGCGGCTGGTGCAGCGTGCGCTGGTCAACGATCTCGACGGCGAGCCCGACCCGGAGCTGTACCAGCGGGCCCTGCCGGTGTTCATGCGGATCTACCAGGAGAATACCGCCGGGCGCAGCCCGCTGTATCCCGGCGTGCGCGAGGGCCTGGACCGGTTGAAGGCCGAGGGTTACCGCCTGGGCTGTGTGACCAACAAGGCGGGCTGCTTCACCCGCCCGTTGCTGGCGGAGAAGGGCATCCTCGACGACTTCGAGATCGTGGTCGCCGGCGACGACCTGGAGAAGAAAAAACCGGACCCGGAGCCCCTGTGGCATGCCGCACGCGAGCTGGGGGTGAAGCCGGAGGATTCGCTGATGGTCGGGGATTCGAAGAGCGACGTGAAGGCGGCGCGCGCGGCGGGATTCCAGATCGTCTGCATGACCTACGGCTACAATCACGGGGACGACATCCGCGACCAGAATCCGGACGCGGTGCTGGACCGTCTGGACGAGCTCCCTGCGCGACTGCCGGCACGGGCGGCATGAGGCCGGTCATGGACGCCTGCTTCCCCGCAACCGGACGATGGCGCGACGGCCTCTGAACCGCCGTCCTTCATCCGACCCGTTGCCAGGAAATGTCCGCCATGACGCCCGAACAGTTCGACGAGCTGGCCCGCGAAGGCCACAACCGCATCCCGCTGGTGCGCGAGGTCCTGGCCGACCTCGAGACCCCGCTGTCGATCTTCCTCAAGCTGGCCAACCGGCCGTATTCGTATCTGTTCGAATCGGTGCAGGGCGGCGAGCGCTGGGGGCGCTATTCGTTCGTGGGCCTGCCGGCCCGCACCCTGGTGCGGGTGCACGGCCACGAGATCACGGTGGAGACCGACGGCGAGGTGGTCGAACGCGAGACCGTGGCCGACCCGCTGGCCTGGATCGAGGCCTATCAGGCGCGTTTCCGTGTCGCTGATCTGCCGGGCCTGCCGCGCTTCACCGGCGGGCTGGTCGGCTACTTCGGTTTCGAGACCGTCCGCCTGATCGAGCCGCGCCTGGACGGCCCGGACAAGCCCGACGAACTGGGCCTGCCGGACATCCTGCTGCTGGTCTCCGAGGAAGTCGTGGTCTACGACAACCTGTCCAGTCGCGCGTATCTGGTCGTGCACGCCGATGCGTCCCGGCCGGACGGGCAGGCGGTGGCGTCCGAGCGCCTGGATGAACTCGAGACCCGTCTGGGCGAACCGCTGGTTCCGCCGGACGATCCGCCGCATCCGCACGCGGTGCCGGAATACGTTCCCGGGTGGTCGGCCGAGGGCTTCCAGGCCGCGGTGGAGAAGGCGCAGCAGTACATCCTCGACGGCGACGTGATGCAGGTGGTGCTGGCGCAGCGCATGAGCGTGCCGTTTTCCGCGCCGCCGCTGGATCTCTACCGCGCCCTGCGCGAACTGAACCCGTCGCCCTACATGTATTACCTGGACCTGGGCGATCACCACGTGGTCGGCGCGTCGCCGGAGATCCTGGTGCGCCTGGAGGACGAACGCGTGACCGTGCGCCCGATCGCCGGGACCCGGCCGCGCGGGCGCGATCCGGACGAGGACCGCGCGCTGGAGGCCGAACTGCTGGCCGATCCCAAGGAGCGCGCGGAACATCTGATGCTGATCGACCTGGGGCGCAACGACGCCGGCCGGGTCAGCCGTGTGGGCTCGGTCCGGGTCACCGAGACCATGGCGGTGGAGCGCTACTCGCACGTGATGCACATTGTCTCGAACGTGGAGGGTGAGCTGGCGCCCGGGCTGTCGGCGATGGACGTGCTGCGGGCGACCTTCCCCGCCGGCACGGTCAGCGGCGCGCCCAAGATCCGCGCGCTGGAGATCATCGACGAGCTGGAGCCGGTCAAGCGCGGGCCGTACTCCGGTGCGGTGGGGTATCTCTCCTGGTCCGGCAACATGGACACCGCGATCGCCATCCGCACGGCGGTGCTGCACGAAGGCGAGCTGCACATCCAGGCGGGGGCCGGGGTGGTGCACGACTCGGTGCCCGAGAACGAGTGGCAGGAAACCCTGAACAAGGGCCGTGCCGTGGTGCGCGCGGCGGAAACCGCGCTGGGCGGGCTGGGACCGCGCCGCCACCGCCGCTGATTTCGCCGCCGGCGCGGGTGGCCCCCCCTGTTCCCCGGGTTTCCGGGCTTCGTTCCTCGCGCCGCGCTACGCTTGTCCGCAACCCGCCGTCCAGGCCATCCGGGAGCCCGACATGATCCTGATGCTCGACAACTATGATTCCTTCACCTACAACCTCGTGCAGTATCTGGGCGAGCTGGGAGCGGAGGTGGCCGTGCATCGCAACGACCGCATCACCCCGGAGGACATCGCCACGCTGGACCCCGCCGGGATCGTCATCTCGCCGGGCCCCTGCACGCCCAACGAGGCCGGGGTATCGCTGGCGGTGATCGAGCGCTTCGCCGGCGAGATCCCGATCCTCGGCGTGTGCCTCGGCCATCAGGCCATCGGGCAGGCCTTCGGGGGGGCCGTGGTGCGTGCGCGCGAGATCATGCACGGGAAGACCTCGCCGGTGCACCATACCGGTCAGGGCGTGTTCACCGGGCTGGAGAATCCGCTGGAGGCCACCCGCTATCATTCGCTGGTGGTGGATGCCGGCTCGGTGCCGGACTGCCTCGAGGTCACCGCGTGGACGGAACACGCCGACGGCACGCGTGACGAGATCATGGGACTGCGTCACCGTGAACTGGACGTGGAAGGCGTGCAGTTCCACCCGGAGTCCATCCTCACCCGTCAGGGCCACGAGCTGCTGGACAACTTCCTGCGCCGCCTGCCACAGCCGGCGTGAACCGCGCCGATCGCCGTCTCCGGCTGCGCTATGCGCTGCTGGTGGCGCCGCTGGTGATGCTGGCGCCGTTCTCACTGGATACCTATCTGCCGTCGTTTCCGGCGATGGCGGAATCCCTGGCGGTGGACTCCGCGGCCATGCAGGCCACTCTGTCCGCCTACCTGGTGGCGTTTGCCCTGTCCACGCTGGTCACCGGTCCGCTGTCGGACGCCTTCGGGCGCCGTCCGGTGGTGCTGTGGGCGCTGTTCGCCTATCTGCTGATCTCCGCGCTGCTGGTGGTGGCCACCGCCTACTGGCAGGTGGTGACCCTGCGCATCCTGCAGGGCCTGGCGGCGGCCACCGGGGTGGTGGTCGGACGGGCGCTGGTGCGCGACCGTTTCGACCCCACCGATGCGCGCCGGGTCTTTGCCCTGGTGACCATGGTGTTCTCCATCGGGCCGGCCGCCGCACCCATCATCGGGGGCTGGCTGCAGGCCGGCTTTGGCTGGCGCTCGGTGTTTGCCTTTCTCGCGCTGTATGGCGGCGTGCTGTTGCTGGCGGCGCGGGCGTTCCTGCCGGAGACGCTGCCCCCGGTCGGGCGGGTGCGCAGCCGGCCGCCGGCGATCGTGCAGGGTTATCTGCGGACCCTGCGCAACCCGCGATTCCTGCGGCCGGTGGGGGTGCACGCGGCGATGTTCGGGGCGATGTTCATCTTCATTGCGGCCTCGCCCACGCTGATCTACGAGCATCTGGGCGGGGACGAACGCGATTTCTGGTGGCTGTTCCTGCCGCTGGTGGCCGGGCTGCTGCTGGGGGCGTTCGTGGCCGGACGCACGGCCGCGCGCCTGACGCCGCAGGCCGCCGTGAGCATCGGCCTGGGCCTGAGCGGAACGGCCCTGGTGCTGATCGGGGTCGGTGCCTGGCTGGACGGACCGGTGGTGTCGATCACCGGGCCGTTCGCGCTGTACAGTTTCGCCCTGGCCACGGCCATGCCGTCGCTGACCCTGCTGGCGCTGGACTGCTACCCCGGGGCACGCGGCATGGCCTCGGCCATGCAGGCCTTCGTGCAGCTGGGCATCAGTGCATTGCTGACGCTGTTCCTGGTCGACCATCTGGATGATGATCCGCGCCACCTGGTGGCGGGGGCTCTGGTGGTGTGGTCGGTCGGGGCGCTGATCTGGTGGCTGGGCGGCGGTCCGCGCGACGTGCCGCGCGCCCCGGCGGCCGTTCGACCTGCGTAAAGCCGCGCGTTTCCCTAAACTGTGCCCCCGTTGATCCCTGACCGCCCAGCAGCCGGAGAACGAACGTGACCCTGCCCCAAGCCATTGCGAAGCTGGTTGAACGCCAGGACCTGGACGCCGACGAGATGACCGCCGTGATGCGCGCGGTGATGGGCGGTGAGGCCACCGATGCCCAGATCGGCGGCCTGCTGGTCGCCCTGCGGATGAAGGGCGAGACCATCGACGAGATCCGCGCCGCCGCCGGGGTGATGCGGGAACTGGCGACGCGGGTGGACGTCCCGCGCGCCGGCCTGGTGGATACCTGCGGGACCGGGGGCGATGCCTCCGGGACCTTCAACATCTCCACCGCCTCGGCACTGGTGGCCGCGGCCGCCGGGGTGCGGGTGGCCAAGCACGGCAACCGGTCGGTGTCCTCGCGTTCGGGCTCCGCCGATGTGCTGGAAACCCTGGGCGTAAGCCTGGAGCTGGGCCCCGACGCGGTGGCGACCTGCATCCAAGAGGTCGGGGTCGGCTTCCTGTTCGCCCCGGCCCATCACGGGGCGATGCGCCATGCGATCGGGCCGCGCCGGGAGCTCGGCGTGCGCACGCTGTTCAACGTGCTGGGGCCGCTGACCAATCCGGCCGGTGCGCCCAACCAGGTGCTGGGGGTGTTCTCCGCGGACTGGCTGCGACCGCTGGCGGAGGCCCTGAAGGGCCTGGGTTCCGAACACGTGATGGTGGTGAACGCCGAGGACGGGCTGGACGAGATCAGCATCGGCGCGCCGACCCGGGTGGCGGAACTGCGCGACGGCGAGATTACGGAATATACCCTGCGGCCGGAGGATGTCGGCCTGACCACGGCCGCCCTGGACACCGTGCGGGTCGCCGACGTGGCGGCCTCGGCGGCGATGTTGCGCGACGTGCTGGCGGGTACGCCGGGACCCGCGCGCGACATCGTCCTGCTCAATGCCGGCGCGGCGATCTTCGTGGGCGGCGGAGCGCCCAGCCTGGAGGCGGGCGTACGCCGGGCCGCCGAGGTGATCGACAGCGGCGCCGCCCGCCAACGACTGGAACAGCTGCAGGCCGTCTCCACGCGGCTGGCACAAAAGGAGAGTTGAAACATGAGTGACGACACCCCCGATATCCTCGAGCGGATCCTCGAACGCAAGCGTGAGGAACTGATCGAGCGCTCCGATGTGCAGCCCTTGCGCGAACTGCGTGGCTGGCTGACGTCGGCGGAGGAGCCGCGCGGTTTTCGCGCCGCGCTGCAGGCGGACATCGACGCCGGGCGCGCCGCGGTGATCGCCGAGATCAAGAAGGCCAGCCCCAGCAAGGGGCAGATCAGTCCGAACTTCAACCCGGATGCCTTTGCCCGCTCGTATGCCGAGCACGGGGCCACCTGCCTGTCGGTGCTGACGGACGTGAGCTTCTTCAAGGGCCGCGACGGTGACCTGCGTGCGGCGCACGTGGCCTGCGAGCTGCCGATTCTGCGCAAGGATTTCGTGATCGACCTGTATCAGGTCTACGAGGCGCGCGTGCTGGGGGCCGATGCGGTGCTGCTGATTGCGGCGGTGCTGGATGACACCAACCTGGGCGAACTGATCTTCCTGACCCGCGAGCTGGGCATGGATCCGCTGGTGGAGGTGCACGACGCCGAGGAACTGGAGCGTGCGGTGCGCCTGGGTGCGGACCTGATCGGCATCAACAACCGCGACCTGCGCAGTTTCGAGACGCGTCTGGAGACCACCCTGGAGCTGCTCGACCGGGTACCGGAAGACGTGCTGCTGGTGACCGAGAGCGGCATCCACAGCGTCGAGGACGTGCAGCGGATGCGCGATGCGGGCGTGAATGCGTTCCTCGTGGGCGAGGCCTTCATGCGCGAGGAGGATCCGGGCGCAGCCCTCGGGCGGCTGTTCCGCGGCGAGGGCTGAGCCGGGGCTGCGGGATCAGCGCGTGCCGTAGACCACGATGGTCTTGCCGTGCGCGCTGATCAGGCCGCGTTCTTCCAGTTCCTTGAGCACGCGGCCGGCCATCTCGCGCGAGCAGCCAACGATGCGCGCCAGTTCCTGGCGGGTGATGCGCAGCTGCATGCCGTCGGGGTGGGTCATCGCGTCGGGCTGCTGAGCGAGGTCGAGCAGGGTGTGCGCGATGCGGCCGGTGACATCGACGAAGGCGAGGTCCATGACCTTGCGCGAGGTCTGGCGCAGCCGGGCCGCGATCTGTCGGGTCAGCAGCATCAGGATCTCGGGGTCGCGCATCGCCAGCTCGCGGAAGCGGGTGTAGGGGATCTCCGCGGTGTCGGTGTCCTCGCGGGTGACGACCGTGGCGCTGCGCGGATCATCCTCGAACAGCCCGAGCTCGCCGAAGAATTCGCCCCGGTTGAGATAGGCCAGCACCAGTTCGTGGCCGTTGTTCTCGCCCAGGACAGAGACCGAGCCGCCGAGTACGTAGTACAGCGTGTCCGGTACCGTGCCCGCCTGGATCACGGTGGTCCGGCGCGGATAGTGGCGGCGCTGGCAGTGTTCCAGCAGGCGTTCCATCGCCGGAGAATGGTTGGGCATGGCTGTTTGGGCTGGGGAAGGCTTGCTCATGATTACCGGTTCGATCGGGAGAACACGTTAAAGTGTAGTCCACGAGAGTGTAATGCACCCGGCGGGTGGTTCGGTGACGATTCTGCTTCGACGGGTTCACAAAAACATCGGGCAGGACGGGACATGCAAGTACGAGTGAAATGGCTGGACGGCGTGGCTTTCGTCGGCGAGACGGACAGCGGCCACGCGGTGGTGATGGACGGCGCGCCGGACGCCGGCGGACGCAACCTGGGGGCGCGTCCGATGGAGATGCTGCTGCTGGGGCTGGGCGGCTGCACCAGTTTCGACGTGGTGGCGATGCTGAAGAAGTCGCGGCAGGATGTGCTCGACTGTCAGGTGGACATCGACGGCACCCGCGCCGACGAGGTGCCGAAGGTCTTCACCGACATCCATGTGCATTTCCGGGTGTACGGGAACGATCTGTCGGAAAAGCACGTCGCACGGGCGGTACAGCTCTCCGCCGAGAAATACTGTTCGGCGTCGATGATGCTGGGGGCGTCGGCCCGCGTGACCCATGATTTCGAGATCGTGGAAGGGCCGGCTCCGCGCTGAGCCGCTGGCGGGTGCAAGCCGTTGACTCGCCGCGTGATGTCTCTACAATTCGCCGCTCCTTACGGCCCGGGCAAGAGGGTACGCCATGTCGCGTCACAAGAAGCAGATCAAGCTCCACGGCTTCAACAACCTGACCAAGAGCCTGAGCTTCAATATCTATGACATCTGCTATGCGTCGGGCGATCGTCATCGCGACGAGTACATCGCCTACATCGACGAGGCCTACAACGCCCAGCGTCTGACGCAGATCCTGACGGACGTGGCGCACCTGATCGGTGCCAACATTCTCGACATCTCGCGCCAGGACTACGACCCGCAGGGCGCGTCGGTGACCATGCTGATCTCCGAGGAGCCGGTGGCCACCGAGCAGATCGGTTACACCGAGGGTCCGGGACCGCTGCCGGAGACCGTGGTCGGTCACCTCGACAAGAGCCACATCACCGTGCATACCTATCCGGAGGCCCATCCGGAGGGCGGGATCGCGACCTTCCGCGCGGATATCGACGTGTCCACCTGCGGGCGCATTTCACCGCTGCGCGCGCTGAACTACCTGATCCACAGCTTCGAGTCGGACATCGTGATCATGGACTACCGGGTGCGGGGGTTCACCCGGGACGTGCGCGGCAAGAAGCACTTCATCGATCACAAGATCAACTCCATCCAGGACTTCCTGTCGCGCGACACCAAGGACAAGTACCAGATGGTGGACGTGAACGTGTACCAGGAGTACCTGTTCCACACGAAGATGGTGCTGAAGGACTTCGATCTGGACAACTATCTGTTCGGCCTGGGCAAGGACGACTACTCGGCGAAGGAAGCCAAGCGCATCGCCAAGCTGCTCAAGCACGAGATGATGGAGATCTTCTACGGCAAGAACATGAGCCGCGGAAGCTGACGCGCCGCGGGGATGCCCGGCCCGGGGAAACCGGGCTCAGATCCGGTAGGCGGTGTGCGTCATGATCTTCGAGGTCAGTGGCATCAGCACGCTGCGCACCGGCCACGGCAGGGTCCGGCCCCCCATCGCCATGGCCTTTGCCCCGTGTTCCACCTCTTCCTGCTTCATCTGCTCGAGGATGCGTGCCGACACCGTGTCGGACGGCGGCAGGCGGTCCAGGTGCCGGTCCAGGTGCTGCTCCACCTGGCGCTCGGTCTCGTCGACAAACCCCAGGCTGTAGCGGTCCCCGGACAGTCCGGCCAGCGCACCCACGCCCAGCGAACTCACGTACCAGAAGGGCGTCAGCAGGCTGGTGTGCATGCCCATTTCGTGAACCCGCCGCGCGCACCAGTGCAGGTGGTCGCCTTCCTCGCGCGCCGCCTGATCCAGCTGCGCGCGGATCGCCGGGGTACGGGCGGTGAGCATCTGCCCCTGATAGAGCCCCTGGGCGGCCACCTCGCCGGCATGGTTGACCCGCATCAGGCGCCCGGTTTCCTGACGGTCATGGTCGTCCAGCATCGGACCGGGTTCGTCGCCACCGGGCGACGGGCGGCCGGTGGAGCGGGCATGCCCGGAGACGACCTTGACGAGGGCGTCGGCCTGGGTGATCAGATGATCCAGCGGGGAGAGTCGGCGCATGGCGGGCGCTCGGGTATGGGCTTTGTCTCAGGTTACCGCGAGGCGCCCCGCAAGGAAACGGGCCGGGGAGAGCAGCGGCGGGTCTTCAGGCGATTGCGGCTGCAGCGCGCGCAGATGCACCCGGCAGCCCACGTTGCCGGAGACGATGCAGTCAGGAGCCTCCGTGCCCAGGGCCTGCAGGGTTTGCTGCCCCAGGGCATCGGCCTGTTCCGGCCAGGCGAGCATCGCGGTGCCACCCGCGCCACAGCAGTTGGGGAGGGACGGGGTCCCGGTGAGGGTCACGCCGGGCAGGCCGCGCAGCAGCGTCGGCAGGATCTCGCCCTCGCGGGTGACGTTCCGCTGGGTGCAGGGACGATGCAGGGCGACGCGCACCGGCTCTTCGCGCCAGCCTTCACGGGGCGGGCCGTGTTCCTCCAGGTGTCGGGCGACGAAGCGCGTGAGGCTGGTCGCGCGGGTCCCCGGGAAGCTGTCAGCGGCCTCGCGCAGGGTCGCCTCGCAGCCGCTGTCGAGGACGATCACCGGCGGGCCATCCTCGGCCGCACCGAAGGCTTCGCGATTGTGCCGCTCCAGTTCCGTGGCCGCCGCGGGTCGTCCGGCGTGTCGGTCCAGGGCGCCGCAGCAGGTCCGGGAGGAGGGGATGCCCACCTTCAGACCCAGCGCATGCAGGACGGTCAGGGCCGCTTCCAGGTCGGGCCCGGTGAAGAAGGCGTCCATGCAGCCGGTGAACAGCAGCACGTCGACCGCGTCGGGCGGGCCGTCGGCGCGCAGCCGCGGAGGCGGGGCGAGGCTGGGGCGCGCATGTTCCAGGGCCCGGCGCACGGTGGCGTCCAGTCCCGGGAGCCCGGCGCGCGGCAGCCGTGCGGCGGCCCGGGCCCCGAGGCCGGCGAGTCGCCGCAGCCGGGGCGATCCCAGCAGGCGGTCGTGCAGCATGCGCGGCATGGGCAGCGGGGCGCCCTCCGGCTCGTCCGATTCCTGAAGGAGGATTTCGCGGGTGCGATCCATCAGGGCACCGAAGGGGACTCCGGCCGGGCACACGGCCTCGCAGGAGCGGCAGCCGAGACAGCCTTCCAGATGGCTGCGCAGGCGGGGTGACTGCGGATCGAGCTCGCCGCGGGCCAGGCCCTGCATCAGGGTCAGGCGACCTCGCGGGGAGTCGCCTTCCTGCCGGTGCAGTTCGTAGGTGGGGCAGTGGGGCAGGCACAGACCGCAGTGCACGCACTGATCCACCGCCGAAAGCCCCGTGTACTTCGGGGGTAGGTCGGAGCTCCCCAGCGGCTTTGCTAGGGTCCCGGGCCCGTTTGCTGACCCGGAGGGTCCCATGTTGTCGCGTGTACCGCGTTCCGCCGCCGTACTGTTGTCTTCCGTCATGCTTGTCAGCATACCAGTCTCGCAAGCTCAGGCCTGGGATGCGGAGGGATGGGAAACCACGCTGGAGGCCGGGGCCTCGCTGACGACCGGGAATACCGAGTCGGCCACCGCCAGCGGTCGGATCCGCGCCGAGCATACCGCCGAGTTGTGGCGCAACCGGCTGCGGGGCGACGCGCTGTTCACCGAGGAAGACCGCGAGACCACGGGGCAGCGTTACGTCGCGGGGTACCAGCTTGACCGGCGTCTGGCGGAACACGATTACGTGTTCGGCGCGCTGCGTTACGAACGCGACCGTTTCAGCAGCTATGACTATCAGGCCTCGCAGACCGTGGGTTACGGCCGGCGTCTGGTGGATCGCGAGCGCGTGCGACTGGATGGCGAGATCGGCGTCGGCGCCCGCCAGGCACGCCTGGCCGAATCCGGGGAGTCCGACACCGACGCGGTCGGCCGGATCGGGGGCAACCTGCGCTGGGACATCAGCCAGAGTGCGCGTCTGACCGACGAGCTGCTGATCATCAGCGGTCGGGACAACACCGAGGTCGAGAACATCCTCGCCCTGACCGCCGACATGACCGACCGCATGGCTTTGCGGACCAGCTTCACCGTCAAGCACAACACCGATGTCGAGCCTGGGAAGAAAAACACCGACACCATCAGCGAGGTCAGCCTGGTCTGGCGTTTTCGCTGAACCGGCCGGACACAGTATGATGAAGCCGATTTGATCCGGGAGCATCGCATGGGCTACTACCAGCGGCACATCTTCTTCTGTACCAACTGCCGGGAAGACGGCAACTGCTGCGAGGATCACGGGGCGACCGAGATGCGCTCGTACGCCAAGAACCGGGCCAAGGAGATGGGCATCCACGGCAAGGGGCAGGTACGGGTGAACACCGCCGGCTGCCTGGATCGCTGCAACGAGGGTCCGGTGGCCGTGGTGTATCCCGAAGGGGTCTGGTACACCTACCAGGACGAGCGCGACATCGACGAGATCCTGGAAGAGCACCTCGCCAATGGCCGGGTGGTCGAACGGCTGCAGATCTGAGGTGCCGGGCCCGCTTCCGGGGCCTTGACTTCGCCGGCCTGCCCCGGGAAAATCCGCATCCCGCGTGGCTACGTAGCTCAGCTGGTTAGAGCACATCACTCATAATGATGGGGTCCCCTGTTCGAATCAGGGCGTAGCCACCACCAATTCAAGGGGTTGCCTCGGCAGCCCCTTTCTCGTTTGGGCACCGTGCCCATTCGGTGCCCGGGGCTTCGCTGAAGGTCTCCCACCGTTTCGTGCAGCCACGCCATCGTGCGTGGCCACCGCCGAGATAGCTCCCCTTTCATCAGGACCTGTTCCGCGCTTCGGTGCCGAGAACGGGGTCACTGTGTTTCGCGATCCCCTTCCGGATACGGCGCGCACCGCTGATCTCTTTAGCGACTTCCCGGAAGAGTCGCGCGAGGGGCAGGGTGTCTGGCCACCGCCGGATCGTTTCCCGCTGAACGTTGACGGGCGGACGGTGCGCGAACGGGTGATTGCGGACCTTGTGTCTGCGGACTCGCCGTTGGTGGTGACGGGCTACGGGGCGCTTGAAGAGCTCGTTCGTCTGGAGAGTGACCTGGGGGAGGTTCGGCCCCTTCGCATTCTCTTGGGTAACGAGCCGAGCGTGGGGGAGGGAGGTCACCGCAGTCTGAAGGCGCCGAGCTTCCCCGAGGAAGTCGAGCAGTACTGGCTGGATCGAGGAATCGCCCTGCGCCTGTCGGCCCGGCTGATCCATTTTCGGGAGCGACTACGCGAGGGCGCCGTCGAGGCGCGGTACTGGCCCGACACGCAGCGGCCACTGCACGCCAAGATCTATCTTGGGGCGGGGGCGGTAACGCTGGGCTCGAGCAACTTCAGCCGGAACGGGCTGGAACGTCAGCACGAGGCGAATGCGCGGTTCACTGCAACGGGTGAACCGAGGCGTTACCGCGAGGCCGCGGCGCTGGCCGAACAGTTCTGGTCTTTTGGAGAGGACTACACCGATGCGTTGCTGGCGCTGCTCGAGCGTCTGCTGCATGTCGTCGGGTGGCGCGATGCGCTGGCCCGCGCCTGCGGGGAGCTGCTGGAGGGTGACTGGGCGAAGGGTTTTCTGCAGCAGGTCGACCGCGAGGCTTTCCGTGCGCTGTGGCCGGCCCAGCGCCAAGGGATCGCACAGGCGCTGTATCTGCTGGACCGTCAGGGAGCGGTGCTGATTGCGGATGCGACGGGGTCGGGCAAGACGCGCATGGGTGCGCATCTTCTGCGGGCGCAGCAGGCGCGGATCCAGGGGGTGGGCGGGATGCCCCGCTCGGTCATGATTGCACCCTCGACCGTCGTGGAGGAGTGGGAGCGGGAGGCCTCCCGGGCCGACACCGCGCTGGATGTCTTTTCGGTTGGCCTTCTCAGTCACGGCAGCCGCAAGGCATGGCAGCTGGATGATGCCCTGAGGCGGGCGCGCCTGCTGGCCGTGGACGAGTGCCACAATTTCCACAATCGCCGCTCGCGCAGGACACGGCGGCTGTTTACCAATCACCTTGCCGATGACGTTCTGCTGTTCACCGCTACGCCGATCAACCGGAATGTCGATGACCTGGTCCGGATTGCGGATCTGCTCGGTGCCGACAACCTGCAGCCGAGCACGCTGAAGGCCCTGGAACGGGTCAATCGTCCCGGTCGCTGGCACGGTCTGGGCGAGGACGAGGCTGCCCAGCTGCGCGATGAAATCCGGACATTCACCATTCGCCGTACCAAGCGCATGTTCAATGCGCTGATTGATCGCGCGCCCGGGGCCTATCGGGATCACACGGGCCGGCCCTGCCGCTATCCGGAGCACCGCTCGTACAGCTATTCCCTGAACGAACCGGCTGCCGACCGTGAACGCGCCGGTCGGATCCGGGAGCTTCTCGATCAGCTCTTCGGCGTGGTCCAGGTTCCGGCGGTCCTGGAACTGAGCGCCGTACAAAGGCAGCAGGGACTCACCGAGGACCAGTATCGCGACAACCTGCTGCTCGGGCCTCACAAGCTGGTCCGCTACCGGGTCATGGCGGCCCTGCGATCTTCGCGTGCGGCCTTGAGCGTCCAGCTCGAAGAGCGGCTGCCGGGCGTCGAGATCTGGCAGGCTACGGGCAGCGATGAGCGAAGCCGCCAGGCGGTACTCCGTGCGTTTCGGCCGGGTGGCGACGAGCAGACCGGTGTGGCGCTGTGTTCGGACAGCCTGTCCGAAGGGGTGAACCTGCAGGCGGCCTCGGCGCTGGTTCATCTCGACATGCCCTCGGTGATACGCGTGGCCGAACAGCGAACCGGACGCGTCGATCGTCTCGACAGCCCCCATGCCGAGGTCGAAGTCTGGTGGCCCGGGGATGCCGAGGAGTTTGCTCTCAGTGCCGATGCTCGATTCCTGGATCGAGTCGGCGCGGTGACGGAACTCCTCGGGACCAATCTCCCGTTGCCGGAAGACCTGCAGCAGCAGTCCCGGGAAAGCGTTGACGCCGACACCCTGATCCGCGAATACGAGCGTACGGCCCGTTCGATCGAGGAAGCGGAACCGCATGATGCGTTTGCCGCGGTGCGCGGGCTGGTGGAAGGTTCGAGTGCCCTGGTCGAACCGGATATTTACGAGTATTACCGGGAGTGCTCCGTACGGGTGCTCTCAAGGGTCAGCGTGGTGGCCAGCGACGCCGTCTGGGCCTTCTTCTGTCTGGCCGGCAGTGCGGACCGGGCGCCGCGCTGGTTCTTCTTCTCGGGCCCGGATGCCGAGGCAACGACCTCGTTGGACAAGGTGGCCGCGGTGCTGCGCGAGCGACTGGCGCCGGATCCGCCCAACGGTGAAATCGACGATTCGGCCGCGAGGTGGCTGGCGCACTTTTCCGAGCGCCTCCCGGAGGCCGAACGGGCGCAGTTACCACTGCGCAAGCAACGCGCCCTGCAAGAGATGACCAGGGTCCTCAATGGATTTTGCGAGGAGGCGGCCCGCCAGAGGGAGCAAGTGCGCCTTGACGCCTATCTCGCTCTGCGCAATCTACTGGAACGCAAGCCGGAAACGCTGACGGGCGGAGAACCGGATTGGGAGGCGCTTGCCAATCGCTGGCTGGAGCTCATCCGTCCCTACTGGTATCGCCGCCTGACCCAGCAGCGCCGGGGGGTCCTTCGCCTGCGGGATCTGCGCAAGGAACTCATTGAGGCGGAGTCGGAGCTTGGCCCCGAGGTACTGGAGGCGTTTGCCAGCCTCCCGCTTCAAAGCTCTGCGGAGGAGCGGGTGGTCGCGGCCATTCTCGGCATGCCCGATCGTTGATCTAACGCGGCAGGTCGGGACCCCTCCTGGCCAGGGCTCGCTTCGGCCATGGGATTGTTGCAGTACATGCTTTGGCGGGCTTTTGAAACTATATATATCAAACCCTTAATGAGTTAGTATCTTCTCAATAATCATTTCAATTGGGCGGGTTCGGATGAGGAGCAAGCGACAAGCGGCGCATCAGCAGCTCGGCCTGGCGCTTGCGAAATTCGCCCCGGCGCGCGCGGCTGATCTTGCCCGCGAACTGGGGCTGTCGGTTCCCACCCTGCACCGCCTGCTGCAGGAGACGACTGAGCCCGTTCTGTCCGCCGGCCGGGCCCGGCGCACTCGCTACGCTCTGCGCCGAGCCCTGCGAGGCGATCTCTCGCCCCTCCCCATCCGTGCGATTGACGAGGCCGGCCAGCCGCACGAGCTCACGGAACTCTCGGTCATCCAGCCGCAGGGCTGTCATGCTGATTTCGATGGCTCGGATTGGCCTCTGGAGGATGATGACCAGACCCTCGATGGGTGGTGGGACGGGCTGCCATATCCGCTGTACGACATACGCCCCCAGGGCTATCTCGGACGCCAGCTGGCACATCGCTTCCAGGACACCCTTGCGGTGTCGCCCAATCCCGATACCTGGAGTGACGACGATATCCTGTGGGTTCTGAGTCGCGTGGGGTCCGATCTCCCGGGCAACCTGATTGTCGGCGATGCCGCGTTCCAGGCCTGGCAGAAGGCCCGCTTGGACCCGCCTGCAATCCTCAAGGCGGACGATATCGAACGCATGTACGTGAAGGCGGCGGAGGAGGCCGTCTCGCTGGGCCTTGCGGGCTCCAGCGCTGCGGGTGAATTCCCGAAGTTCACCGCCCTACGGGATCTGCAGGACAGCAACACGCCGCATGTCATCGTGAAATTCTCCGGTGCCGATGATTCCACGACCGTGCAGCGCTGGTCCGATCTGTTGGTGGCGGAGCATTTGGCACTCCAGGCGGCCTCCGCGCTCCCCGGCGTGCAAACCCCTCCCGGCCGCATCCTTCAGCATCAGGGCCGAACGTTTCTGGAAGTCGAGCGCTTCGATCGCCACGGCTTGTTCGGCCGCAGCCCGGTGGTGACGCTGGAGACCGTGAACGCGGTCTTGCTCGGCCATACGCCTTCGGCATGGGACAGCCTGGCCCAGGGGCTCGCCGACAAGCGTCTGCTGGCAGCGGAAGCTGTTACAGCCATCCGTCACATCACCTGGTTCGGCCGGCTGATCTCCAATAGCGACATGCACCCGGGCAACCTCGCCTTTCGCCCGGAGGAAGGCCGGCTCATCCTGTGCCCGGTCTACGATATGCTCCCGATGGCGTACGCGCCGCTCCCGGGGGGCGAACTCCCGCGAGTGACATTCGATCCCGCCATGCCATTACCCCGTGAACATGGCGTGTGGGTCGCCGCCTGCCACACCGCCATCGCTTACTGGCAAACCGTGGCGGATGACACCCGCGTCAGCTCCACGTTTCGCAGGATTGCCTCCGACAATGCCGCCGAGCTCCAGAGACGCCTGGCACTCGTCGCACCCTGATCGCCCGTGGCTTAGCGTCCGCAGTCCGCAGGTTTTGTGCCGTTCGGCGGCGCGCACGCGTTCGCGCGCCGGGCCTTCCGGCATTGCGCGCACGGTGCCACGCTTGCGCGCGATGTGGGTCTCGGGGCGATGCCCATCCAGCCGCTTCTCCGCACCGATGTAGCCGGCATCGCCATGCAGGCTGTCTTCCTCGCCGTGGAGCAGGTCCGGCACCTGCGACACGTCCGAGACGTTCGCCGCCGTCCCCTTCACGGTATGCACCAGCCCCGTGCCCACATCCGCTCCGACATTCAGGCTCCTGCCTGGTCCCCGCCGTGGCTTGCGGGGGCCTGCAGGGACTGTGCCGTCTCCTCCCCCTTCTTTTCCTGTCCTCTCTCCCGGAACTTGCGTCTGCCACTCGGCCGTCAGTTTTCCTGCTGGAGTTGGTCCGCGTTACCCCTCGCGGGTGGTGTCAGAAAACCCGGGCTGCCAACGCGAACGTGTACATTGATCAGAGGTTACCTGGACTGGAAGGCGGGAAGCCCGGACGGGAGGCGCTAACCCCCCCCCGGATTGCTCGGCGAACCGGGTTGGTGACGAGGGGCTGCTCCGGGTCAGGGTACGGACAGCCGGTGGCGTGCAGAATGAGCGGAAGCGATTGCGGCATGATCTTTGGCGCGTTTGCCACGCGGGGAGGGGTGCGTACGGGACGGTGAGACGGGGTCGGGAATGAGGTGGCGTGTCCGTCCGCGGCGCGGGTGGCTCCTGCCTCTTTTGCTCGGACTGGCCACGGCCGCCGGGGCGGAGACAGGAGAGGACGCACCCTGGCGGCTGGGCGTACATCCCTTCGTCGCGACCACCGAAGTGATGGAGCGGTTCCGGCCGCTGGTGGATCACCTGTCCGCCGAGACCGGGGAGGCCTTCGAGCTGCATGTGGCGAATTCCTATGGTGCCCATGTGCGGGCGGTCGGGGACGGGGATGTCGATCTGGCCTACATCGGGCCGGCGGGGTTCGTGCGCCTGTGGGAAACCCACGGGGAGCACCCGGTGCTGGCGCGCGAGGTGCTGGGCAGCGGGGCGAGTTTCCGTGGCGTGCTGGTGGTGCGTGAGGATCATGTAATCGAGACCCTGGCGCAGGTCGCGGGGCATTCGGTAGCCTTTGTCGACGTGGATTCGACCATGGGGTATCGCATGCCCATGGCCCTGCTGGAGCGGGCGGGCGTGGCCGCGGACGATCTCGGGCAGAAGCAGTTCTTCGGCAACCATTTCGATACGGCCTCGGCCGTGCTCCTCGGTGATGCGGACGTGGCGGCCATGCGCGAGGAAATGTTCGAACGTTTCGAAGGGCGCGGGCTGCGGGCGCTCGCGTACACGCCCGCGGTGCCACGGCATCCCTTTGTGGCCCGTCGGGGGCTTGATGCCGAACGCCGGGAGCAATGGAGTGCGATCCTGATCGGCCTGTCCGGACATGCGGACGGCCCTGCGGTGTTCGCGGCGCTGGGTGGCAATGTGGCGGAGTTCGTCCCCGGCACGGCGGAAGAATATCGCGGACTGCGGGAAATGCTGGAGGTGACACGGTGAACGCGCCGCAGGTTCCCGGCCGCGGATTCCGCAACCGGCTGCGAATCTGGCGCCTGCCTCTGGTGTTACTTCTGGTCCTGAGCCTCTTTACTTTGATGGGGCTTCTGCTGGTGCTCAATGAGCAGAGGGTGCTGCTGGAGCGGCAGGCTGGAAAAGCCGGGCAGTCGGAGCTGGAAGTGATCGGCGGGTTCGCGCGGGAGAGCCTGGCGCGCGGCGACTATTCCGTGCTGGAGCGTTTCCTCCGTAATTATGCCGAGGGGCGTCCTGACGTCCATCGACTGGTGGTCGAGAGCGGGAACGGCAACTACACCTGGCTGGACTACGGCGGGCCGTCGCCCGAGTCCGGGGTGCCCCGCTTCCATCTCGAGGAGCGGGTGGAGTACGGGCGTGATCGGTCCGTCCTGCTGCGGATGGAGGTGGTGACTCCCGACGTGCGTTCTGCGGTGGACAACCTGCGCGTCTCCCTGACGATGTGGGGAGGCTTCGGTGTCCTGTTGTTCGCACTGATCCTGTGGTATTCCATCGAGCGCATGGGGCTGGCGCCGTTGCGCCGGGAGCGTGATCGTCTGGAGGGGCGGGTGGCGGAGCGTACCCGCGCGCTGGAGGTGGCGCTGGACGAGATCTCGGCCAAGGCCCGCGAGCTGGAACGCCAGGCGACGCATGACCATCTCACGGGGCTGTACAACCGGCTGAAGTTCGAGGCATTCCTGGACGAGGAGATCGAGCGGGCCCAGCGCTACGGCAACAGTTGTGCGCTGGTCCTTTGCGATATCGATCATTTCAAGGCCGTGAACGACACCCATGGCCATGAGGCGGGTGATCGCGTGCTGATCGAGGTGACCCGGGAGCTGATGGCACAGCTGCGCCGGCCCGATCGGGCGGCCCGCTGGGGCGGCGAGGAATTCGTTCTGTTGCTGCCGCAGACCGATCTGCACGAGGCAGCGGCCCTGGCCGAACGACTGCGTGAGGCGTTCGCGCATCGTGAGACCGGACCGGGGGAGGGCATCGGGCCGGTCACTCTGAGCTTTGGTGTCACGGCCTGGAAGCCGGGGGATACGCGGCAGCGTCTGCTGCTGCGGGCCGACCAGGCCCTTTATCGGGCCAAGGAGGAGGGGCGCAACCGGGTGGTGACGGGACGTTTCTGAAGCTGGGGCGGCCGCGCACGGGCCGATATTGCCGCGATTCCGGGGGATGGCTACACTTGGCGCCGCTGATTCCACTACCCGCGCAGGCCTGAACCATGAAACGTTACGGTATTCGCATTCGCATGCCCGAGGACGCGACCTTCCGCATGCCGCATCTGCTGGGTCCCGACTGGGAGGCCTGTCGCTGGTACGAGACCGAAGAGGCCCGCGAAAAGGCCTTTGCCGAGACCACTGCGGATCTTTCGAACTACCGCAAGGGTGACCGCCCCGCCCAGATCGTCGAGCGGATCGATCGCGACGCCTGATTGTCGCGCGCGGGCGCTGCTCCCTCAGCCGGCGGTTGCGGCGAGCGCCTCCATGTCCATGGGCTCCATCAGATAGCACAGGCAGTCCTGGGTGATGACCCGGCTGTCGAGCGTCAGCATCGATGGCATCGCGTCGCGCCGCAGGCGAATTTCTTCCCCCCGGGTTTCGAGATACAGACCGGTCACCTCGGCACCGTCCTCCGAGGTAACCACCAGCGGGTCGTCCACTTCCGGCCGGCGCCGCACCAGACAGGAACCGGCCGGCAACATCTGGAAGTTGAGCCGGTCCAGATCGGGTTCCAGGCGGATGTCCCCATCCGTTCCGGTGCTTGCCCGCATCCCCGGACGCAGCCGCACGCGCGCCACCGTGTGGTAGATGTCGATCGCGTCGCGCTCCGGCGGGTGGCCGGGGAAGGTGCTCAGGTGCAGCACCGCATCCACCATCTCGAAGGCGTGCTGCACCCCGGCGGTATCGTCCGGATGCCCGCATTCCAGGGTGACCGACGGGGCCAGCTCCGCCAGGGCCATGGAGGCGACGCCGCGCGGGCGGGTGAAGTAGACCACCGTACGTCCGAACAGGGCGGCGAGCTGCATGAACGCCGGGTCGGGGCGATTGATGCAGGCATAGTGCGGATTGCGCCCGGTGTTGTTGTGCAGGTCGATGGCCGCGAACAGCCCCCGCTCGCGCAGCCGGGTCACCAGTCGGTCGAAGACCTCCGCCTCGGGTGACCCCGGTTGTTCGGTGCCCGGCCAGATCCGGTTGAAGTCCGGCTGTTGGTCGAGGTGACGCTGGTCCAGCGCGGCGGCCTGCGGGTTGCCGATCACCAGGGTCAGCGCGCGCGGCAGCTCGCGGTGGGTGTAGTGGCGCAGCAGCTGCTGGATGGCATGCAGACCCACCGGTTCATTGCCGTGCAGCAGGAGCACCACGGCTACGGCCGGTTCGCGCCGGCCGGCCAGGTGGATCAGAGCCGGCTCCGGCACGATCTGGCTCAGGGTGCGCGGTGTGGCGTCGAGGAAACCGTCGGGCAGCTCGAAATATTCGCGGATCGCGGGTCGGTCTTGCGGCATGGTTCGGTATCTCGGGTTACAGGCCCCAGGTGTGTACCGGGGCGCCGGTGTTCTGCCAGCCGCGATAGGCGCGGACGAGTCCGGCCCAGTCGCGTCCGTGTTGCGCGACCCAGCGACGCTGCCAGGCGCTTCCGGTCTGGCCACTGTCCACGCGCGCGGCGATGATGCCCAGCAGTGCGTCGCGCTCGCCGGGGTCGATCTCCAGGTTCTCCAGGCCTTCGGCGGCCCGTGGCAGCAGCTGGTGCCGGATCAGGCGCGGTGCCGGGAGCGGGTCCGCATGGCCCCAGCGCAGCCGGGCGTGCAGGCCTTCGCGGGCGGCATGATAGAAGTTGTCGCGGGCCTCGGCGAACGGGGTGCCGGCGGTGCCGTCCCCGGGGGCATCGCGCAGCCATTCGATCAGGCCCAGGGCGAAGGCCGCGTTGGCCAGCATGTCGATCAGCGAGGGGCCGGCGGGCAGGCAGCGAAACTCCACGCGCAGGTGATGCCGGCCCCCGGCATCGGTGCCGACGATCGGCCGGTTCCAGCGCCAGATGGTGCCGTTGTGCAGCGCGAGATGGGCGAGATCCTCCGGCGGGTGGTGCAGGTCGACTGGCAGCATGACCGGGAAATGATCCCGATTCTCGCGGAACAGCTCGCCGACCGAGTCATGAAGATAGCCGCTGCCGAAGGTCACCCGGCGGATCGGCCCGCGGGCCGAGTCGGCGAAGCCACCGCTTTCCACCGCCTGCTCGAACAGGGGGATGCGGCTTTCCTCCCACAGGTCGTGCCCGAACAGATAGGGCGTGTTGCCCGCGGCCGCGAGTACCGGCGCGCTGGCCACCATGGCGGCGTTCAGGCTGCGATGCGCTTCGCCGGGGGCGCTGCCGATGTGTATCTGGAAGGAGGTCGCGAGCGACTCCAGCATCACGTCGTCGTGGTCGTGCTGAAGGTGTTCGCGACCGCGGATGTCGACGTGCAGCGGGCGTCGGGCGCGGTTCTCCAGCACCGCTTCGTTCAGTGCGCGAAAGCGTGCCTGGGGCGACATGTGGTGCAGTCCCAGCGCTTCCGGGGGCAGGGTGGCCAGGCTGCCGGCCATCAGTACGCCCCCGTCGAAGCGCGCCGCCGCTCGCCCCGCGCGCTTCACCGTGTCGCGCAATTCCTGCAGGATCGCGGTGAAACTGCCGGGCCCGGCGGTGAACACGCTGGTGTTCAGTTCCACGTTGAAGCGTGCGAGCTCGCGTGACACCAGCGGGCTGTCCATCGCCTCCAGGAAGGCATCGTTCTCCGCCAGCGCCCGGCCCTCGGCGTCGCACAGCCAGGCCTCGATTTCGAAGCCCAGGGTGGTCGGGCCCCGTGGGGTATCGCGGTGGGTGTCCAGCCAGGCGAGCAGCAGATCGGTCTCGCGGTCGAGGGCCTGGCGGAATCGCTCGCGATCCTCCGGGGTGAAGCACTCGGACCCGATCTCCTCGCCCACTTGATCAGTCCTCTTCCGCGTCCGGGCTGTCGTCGTAGAGGGATTCCAGCAGGTCTCCCCAGAGCTGTTCGTGGTGTTCGATGAACGCCAGCAGCGCCTTGCGGAAGGCCAGGTAGTCGGCCTCGAAGCGCTCGAAATCCTCGCCGCCGTTGAGCAGTTTCGCCGCGCGGTCGGTCTGGTTGAGGCTGTCACGCAGGTTCAGGCTGGCGGCCATCGCCCCTTTCACCCGTTCGCGCTCGTGCGGAATCCAGGCGCGATCGGACAGCATGGACCGCAGGTTCTCGCCCAGCTCCAGCAGACGCTTGCGCAGGCGGGGCACCGCGCCGATGGTGCCGGTCTTGAGATCGGCCCATACCGCGTCGTTCATCAGTTGCGCCCAGCGCTCGCGCAGATCCGCGGTGGTGTCCGGGTCAAAGGCGAAAGAGGCCTCGAGTTGTTGCGGATCGAAGGGCATTGCGTATCCTTGACTGAAGAAGTGTGTCGCGTGCGCGCGGCAGCCCGGCCCGGAGACCGGGAATAGCGCCCCCGGGGACGACGTCCTACAGGGTACAAGAACAAGCAGGGCCGCACAGACGGCCTGCAGGATGTGAGGAGACAGAACAATGGCGACCTGGTTCGCTCAAAGGCGGCTGCGCCAGCAGGTCTGCGACCTGCGACCGCAGATGTACCGCATGGCCTATGCGTGGTGTCACGACGGTGCGCTGGCCGACGATCTGGTGCAGGAGGCCATGATGAAGGCCCTCACCCGGCTGAAGTCGTTGCAGGACGAAAACGCACTGAAGTCATGGGTATTCCGCATCATGACCAATTGCTACCGCGACTGGGGGCGGCGGCAGAAAGACACGGTGGACGTCGACAACATGGAGCTGGCCTGCGAGGACTGCCCGGAGCAGCAGACGGAGCGTGACCGCCGGGTGTCCGATGTGCACCGGGCGATGGCCCGTTTGAGTTCCGACCACCGGCAGGTGGTGTCCCTGGTGGACCTGGAAGGCTTCGCGTATGCGGAGGTGTCCGAGGTGCTGGATGTCCCGATCGGTACCGTAATGAGCCGCCTGAGCCGGGCCCGGGCGCAGTTGAAAAAGCAGTTGCTGGAACAACAGCAGGTCCCGGAGGCTGAAGCGGCGACGGGCATTGCCGCGGAACCCGCCGAAGAGGGGCCGCAACTCAGGGTAGTAAGGAGCCAGAATGGCTGAAGACCGACTCAAGGCGCAGGACCGTCCGAGCGAAGAGATTCTCAATGCCTTCGTGGATGGCGAGTTCTCCCCGGAGGACCGGCTGCAGACCCTGCAGGCGATTGCCTCCAGCGCGCACCTGAGCCGTGAGGTCTGTGACATGCACCAGCTCAAGGAGCTGGTGGCGATGGCGTACGAGGACGTGGAACCGCCGGCCCGGGATTACCGTAGCGGGGAGGATGACCACGGCGGTGCCGGCGGCCGCTCCGGTGGTGCGGGATTGCTCCGCTCGCCGAGGGGTGGTCCCCGGCGTACCGGCTGGTTCTCATCGGTGGCCGCCGGTGTCGTGGCCCTGGTGCTGGGCTCGGTGGCCGGTTACGAGGTGACCCGTGACGCCGGCTGGTTCGTGGACGGGGCCGGGACCGGCTCCGCAGCCCATGCGACGGCGTCCGAAGGCCAGGGGGTGCCCGAGCTCGACGACACCGTCAGCGCCCTGTTCACGGAGATGGCGGAAGCCGAATCCGCGGGCGGAGCCGCCGCACCGCAGCCGGTCCATGCAGCCAGCGAGACCGATCAGATCCTTCTGCATGTCAATGACGCCGACCGGGTCGCGATGGAAGAGCTGCTGGACGACATCGAGGCGATGTTCGACGAGGCCGCGCGCGATGGCCGGAACCTCAACGTTCAGGTGGTGGTGCACAACAAGGCCATGAACATGCTGCGTGCCGATCGGGCCCCGTTCCCGGATCGCGTGGCGACACTGAGCCGGGAACACTCCGGTCTGCGTTTCACCGCCTGCAGCGAAACCCTGGGGCGTCTGGCGCGCGAGGAGGGCAAGCCGCGGATCGATATCCTGCCGCAGGCCGAGCGCATCGACTCGGGCGTGGCCGAGGCAGCCCGCCGCCAGGCGGAAGGCTGGATCTATATCAAGGTCTGAGCCGGGGTGGCGGGAGCGTGGAGTGATTCCTTCACGAGCGCTTGCGCCGATCCGGCGTTCCGCATGGTGGGCAGGCCCGCTCCTGCTGCTTGCGGCCCTTCTGTCGGCCGGCCCGGCAGCCGGGGCGGGAAGTGACGGCGATACCCCGGTCGCACGTGTGGTCTACCACCTGGATTCTGCTGACCGGGCTCATTTCTCCAATGTCCTGCGCTACCTCAAGGAGCATCTGGCCGAGTCGGAGCGCGACGCGGCCGACGTGCGCATCGTTCTGCACGGCGAGGGGGTGCGGCTGCTGGAGGCGGAGTCCATGGACACCGCCACCGCCATCCGCATCGACACCCTGCGGTTGCAGGGCTTCAGGTTCCTGGTCAGTCGGCGTTCCATGGAGGTCCGCGGGCTGGAGCGTGGCGACCTGCACGACGTGATTCGCGAGGAGGTCGTGGGCAGCGGCATCACTGAGCTCTACCGCCTGCAGCGTCAGGGGTTCACCTACATCAAGCCCTGATCCGTGGTCGCGAGATCGCGGTCGAGCGCCGCGAGGCGCTGCGGCGTGCCGATGTCCCGCCAGTCTCCGGTGTAGTGTTCGCCGCTCACCCGGTGCTGCGCGATCGCCTCGCGCAGCACCGGGCCCAGCGGGCGGCAGCCCGGTTCCAGCGACGCGAACAGGGCCGGGTGATACCAGCCAATGCCGCTGAAGGTCAGGCGACCCGGGCCGGTGTCGGTGGTGACGCGGCCGTCGGCGCCCAGCGCGAAGTCCCCGTCGGGATGCTGCGGCGGGTTGTCCACCAGCACCAGATGGGCCAGTGGGGCATCGTGTTCTTCGATGGCCCCGGGCAGCCGCGAGGGGGGTACGAGCGGGTGGTCGCACCAGATGTCGCCGTTGATCACCAGGAAGGCTTCGGGGCCCAGCAGGGGCAGGGCCTGGCGGATGCCGCCGGCGGTTTCCAGGGCGCCGGCGGGTTCCGGCGAATAGCGGATCTTTAGCCCGAAGGCCGAACCGTCGCCCAGCCGCCGGGGGATCTGCTCACCCAGGTGGGCGGTGTTGATGATGACCTCGCCAAACCCCGCGCGGGCCAGGCGTTCCAGGGTCCAGACGATCAGCGGTTTGCCGCCGGCCTCCAGCAGGGGCTTGGGGCATTCGTCGGTCAGCGGTCGCATGCGTTCGCCGCGCCCGGCCGCGAGGATCATGGCCCGCATCATGCGCCTTCGTCCCCGACGTCACCGGGTGCGGCGGGATCCTCCGGCATGTGGTGGCGGAACCAGTCCGCCACCGGGGCCAGGTCCGGGTGGGCCAGTCCGCGCCGCACCAGCGTCTGCAGGCGCGGTTCGTGGCGGCGGTAGTCGGGCTTGCCGTCGCGCCGGCCCAGACGGGTGAAGATGCCGAGGATCTTGATCGCTCGCTGGACCCCGAGCACCCGGTAATGCACCCGAAAGGCCTCATCGGGCCACCCGGTGGCCTGCAGGTAGCGCGCGAGGGCCTCCCGCGCGACTGCGGGTGAAACGTCGCGCCGCGCATCCTCCAGCAGCGATACCACATCGTAGGCCGGACTCCCGAGCACCGCGTCCTGGAAATCCAGCAGCGCGCAGCCCGCGCCTTCCGGCGGGATCATCAGGTTGTCCACGTGGAAGTCGCGCAGAACCAGGGTGGGCTCCAGGCGCGGCAGGGCGTCCAGGGTCTGCGTCCAGGCCGTTTCCCAGGCGCCTCGGGCGGCCTCCGTCGGCGGATGGCCCTGTTGTTCCGGGACATACCAGTCGATGAACAGGCGCGCCTCGTCCAGCAGGCGCGGGGTGTCGTAGGCGGGCAGTGCGGGTGTGGCCTCCGCAGGCCGCTGTGGCCAGGCCCGGTGCAGGTCGGCCAGCCGGTCGATGGCCCGCTGATACAGGGCCTTCTCGTCCTCGCCCTCGGCCAGTGCCCGGGTGAACGTGCGGTCGCCGAGGTCCTCCAGCACCAGGAACCCCGCGTCCGGGTCCTCGTCATGGATGCGTGGCGGACGCTGGCCGAGGGCCTCCAGCAGACGGGCGATGCGCAGGAACGGGGCCACCGGTTCGCGTTCCGGCGGGGCATCCATGATGACCACCGGCTCACCGTCGCGTCGCGCGCGGAAATAACGGCGGAAGCTGGCATCCGCGCGCAGCAGTTGCAGCCCCTCGAAGCACCCGGGGCGCTGCGCCAGCCAGGCCTGCAGGGCGGCGGCGCGGGTATCCTCCGGCACCGAAGACGCGCTCATGCGGCCCTCAGGCGGGCGGCGCAGGCAGCCGCTCGACCCGCGTGTCCAGGCGGCCGTCGGGATAGAGTTCGAGCACGCGGTAACCCGGACGCCCGGTGTCCGGATCATCGTCGAGCTGATATTCCGTGGCCCCGGGGCGGAACTGCACGCAGGTGGCGGGGCAGCCGAGCAGGCGGACGTCGCCATGAAAGGTGTCGACCACCTGGTGCGCGTGGCCGAACACGCAGGCCCGCACCTGCGGATGGTGGTCGAGCACGGCGAACAGCGCGTCGGCATTGGTCAGGCCCATGCCGTCCATCCACGGGCTGCCCACCGGTACCACCGGATGATGTACGGCGATCAGGGCCGGGCGTTCCGGGTGCGCGGTGAGGGCACCCTCGAGGCGCTGCAGTTCGGCGTCGGACAGATGGCCGGCCGGCCCTCCGGGCTGCGAGGAGTCCAGGGCGATCAGCTGCCAGCTGCCCAGGCCTTCGCTGCGATGGACCGCGTGGCCGACCGACTCCAGGGTCACCGCCAGTTCGCGTGCGTCGTCGTGATTGCCGGCCAGCGCGCTGGTGGGCCAGGGTCCCGTTTCGTCCAGCAGTGCCTTCAGGCGCCCATAGGTCTCCGGCGACGGGTTCTCGGCGAGGTCGCCGGTCAGCAGCAGGCGGTCGGGCAGGCCTTCCCGCGCCCGCGCGGTTTCCAGGACGTGGCGCAATGCGAGGTCGCTGTCCGGGTAGCCCGCGCGCACCGGGCCCGGCTCGGTCCCCAGGTGACTGTCGGTTACCTGGATCAGGCGCAGCGGTTCGTGCATGTTCGATCCCCGTGGTCTGGCGGTCTGTACTGAGTCCGGCACATGTGTTCTAGTGCAGGTTTACCCGTTGTGGCGGGCCCGTGGCTCGGGCCACGATCCGGAGGTGCAACATGGTGGATCCCGACTATCGTCCCTCCGAGGACGAACCCTACATGAATCCGCGCCAGCTGGACTATTTCCGGCGCAAACTCGAGGCGTGGCGGGCCGAGCTGATCGCCGAGTCGGAAGAGACCCTCGAGCATCTGCGCACCGAGACCTGGCAGGAGCCGGACCCGTCCGACCGCGCCACCCACGAGGCCGATGCCGGCGTGGAGCTGCGCACCCGCGACCGCGAGCGCAAGCTGCTGACCAAGATCGACGAGGCGCTGGCGCGCATCGAGCGCGGCGAATACGGCTACTGCGAGGAGACCGGCGAGCCGATCGGCCTCGAACGCCTGGAGATCCGTCCCATCGCCACCCTCAGCGTGGCCGCGCAGGAGGCCCATGAGCGCGACGAGGCGCGCGGCCGCTGAGCCCGGCGTTGCCCCGGGTCAGCCCTCCAGCTCGCGCGTGAAGACCCGCGAGTTGCGCGCCTGATTGTAGCGCTGGCGGCGCTCCGGCGGGAGGTCGTCGACGCTGCCGGGGGCGTAACCGCGTTCCTGGAACCACTGCGCCGTGCGGGTGGTGAGCACGAATACCCGGCGAACCCCCTGTTCGCGCGCCAGATCTTCCATCGCGGTCAGCAGCCGGTCGCCCCGGCCGTGGCCGCGGTATTCGGCGTGCAGCGCCAGGCAGGCGATCTCCGCGGCGTGGTCGCCGAACGGGTACAGCGCCGCGGTGCCGATGATCAGGCCGTCGACCTCCAGCACGTGGAAGCGGTCGATCTCCAGTTCCAGGTGCTCGCGGGCGCGGTGCACCAGCACGCCCTCGGCCTCCAGTGGCTCCAGCAGCGCATGGATGCCGCCGACATCGTCCAGGGTCGCCGGGCGCAGGCGCTCCAGCGGCTCCCGCGAGACCAGGGTGCCGATGCCCTGGCGGGTGAACAGTTCGGTCAGCAGCCCGCCGTCGTCGCGCCGGTCGACCAGGTGGACCCGCAGATCGCGCGCGTGGCAGGCATCCACTGCGCTGCGCAGGTGGCTGGCCAGTTCCTGCGGCAGGTCGTCGCGTTCGGCGAGGATGCGCTCCGCGGCGGGCACGGTCAGCTGATCCAGCACGTCGTCCTGCGGCCCGCGGAGCACGCCGGCCTCGGTCAGGAAAATCAGCTTGTCCGCGTCCAGGGCGATGGCCACGCGGGTCGCGACCTCCTCGCCGGACAGGTTGAAGACCTCGCCGGTGGGTGAATACCCCAGCGGCGAGACCAGCGCGACCTGCTCCTGATCCAGCAGCGCGGTGAGCGCGGCGATGTCCACCCCGCGCACCTCGCCGGTGTAATGGAAATCGACCCCGTCGCGCACTCCCAATGGGCGGGCGGTGACGAAGTTGCCGCCGGCCACCCGCAGGCGTGCGTTGCCGGTGCCCGGCTGGCCCAGGCTGCGGGACAACAGGCCCTCGATCTGCAGCCGCAGGCGGCCGACCGCGTCCAGCACGGCATCCAGCGCCGGGGCATCGGTGATCCGCAGACCCTCGGCGTACTGCGGCTGCAGGCCGCGTTCGGCCAGGCGCGCCTCGATCTGCGGGCGTGCCCCGTACACCAGCACCACGCGCACGCCCAGTGCGTGCAGCTTGGCGATGTCCCGCATCAGGGCCGGGAACTCCGTTGCCTGCGCGGCCTCGCCGGCCAGTGCGATGACCATCGTGCGGCCCCGGTGCGCGGCGATGTATGGCACGGCGTCGCGGAACCACGCGAGTTCCCCCGGAGCCGGGGCACGACGTGCGGGATGCGGGCGGGTTGGGTGGTCTGGCGGGTTCACGCGGCTCCCTCGCAATACGATTGGACGATCCGGTTGGGCGACAAGTTGCGCGATATGGCGGACGAGCCATGGCCTCGTCCCCGGTGGCTTGAGTCGATTCCGGCGGCGATGCGCGGGGCCAGGTCGGCGCCCGGCGTGGCCTTCAGCGGCCCCGGGCAGCCTCCTCGCGCGCGGCGTCCAGGCCGGGGATGCGGTCACCCGCCTCGATCCCGTGCCGCGCGAACCATTCCGCGTTGACCTCCAGTGCGTATTCGATCGGTGCCGCCGACCAGTGCATGCGGGTGGTCTCCGGCGCCATGGTCTCGACGTTGGTGATCTCGCCGTCACCGTCGATGAACGCCACGTCCAGCGGGATGAGCGTATTGCGCATCCACATCGCCCGGCGGTCGGCGCGGTCCCAGACGAACAGCATGCCGCGATCCTCCGCGAGTTCGTCACGGAACATCAGACCCTGCCGGCGGCTGGCATCGTCGGCGGCGATCTCCACCGTCAGTGTCCGGCCGCCGATCTCCAGGGCGGTTTCCGGCAGGCCGGAGGGGGCGGTGTTCTGCGCGGCGGCGGGGCCGCCGAACACCAGCAGGGCCGCCAGCCCGAACGCGGCCATGCCATGCGCGAATCCGGCGTGCGCCGGCCGGCGACTCATCACGGGGTCACTTGTCCCCGCTCATGCGGCCAACGGCACAGCTGGCGAACGATTTCGCCCTGGCGCCGGCGGAGCGCAATCCGGACACCGAGCCGACCTCCGGGTAGCCCATGTGGGCCAGCTTCTCGCGGATCGCGTCGGTGGCGGACTCCGGCGCGGTGACCTCCACGGCCCCGTTCTCGACGTCCACCTCGGCGGATTCCACGCCTTCGACCTGCATCAGGCCCTTGCG
Organism: Thioalkalivibrio sp. ALE21; assembly: GCF_003208255.1. Taxonomy (NCBI): domain Bacteria; kingdom Pseudomonadati; phylum Pseudomonadota; class Gammaproteobacteria; order Chromatiales; family Ectothiorhodospiraceae; genus Thioalkalivibrio; species Thioalkalivibrio sp. ALE21. The sequence goes on along the minus strand of NZ_QKMA01000004.1, from coordinate 170,008 downwards.
GATGGAGCTCGCGCAGCCGCCGCACTTGATGTTCTCGACCTCGAATTTCATGAACGCTTCCTCCCCTACTGGGTATTGATGCTCGCATTATGTACGATTTCGCATTTCCACGAACGTTCGCGAGATCTGCCCATCATGCCTGCCTATCGTTCCCGCACAACCACCCACGGCCGCAACATGGCCGGGGCCCGCGCCCTGTGGCGCGCCACCGGCATGAAGGATGGCGACTTCGACAAGCCGATCGTCGCCGTCGCCAACTCTTTCACCCAGTTCGTGCCGGGACACGTGCATCTGAAGGACATGGGCCAGCTGGTTGCGCGCGAGATCGAACAGGCCGGTGGCGTGGCCAAGGAATTCAACACCATCGCGGTGGACGACGGCATCGCGATGGGCCACGGCGGCATGCTCTATTCCCTGCCCTCGCGCGAGATCATCGCCGACTCGGTGGAGTACATGGTCAACGCCCACTGCGCCGACGCGCTGGTGTGCATCTCCAACTGCGACAAGATCACCCCGGGGATGCTGCTGGCGGCGATGCGCCTGAACATCCCGGTGGTGTTCGTCTCCGGCGGGCCGATGGAGGCCGGCAAGGTGCAGGCGCCCGGGCAGGACAACGTGATCCACCTCGATCTGGTGGATGCGATGGTCAAGGCCGCCGACTCCAGCGCCAGCGACGAGGAGGTAGAGGCCGTCGAGCGTTCCGCCTGCCCGACCTGTGGCTCCTGCTCCGGCATGTTCACCGCCAACTCGATGAACTGCCTGACCGAGGCCCTGGGGCTGTCGCTGCCGGGCAACGGTTCGCTGCTGGCCACGCATGCCGCGCGCCAGGCCCTGTTCGAGGAGGCCGGGCGGCGCGTGGTCGACCTGGCCAGGCGCTACTACGAGCAGGACGACGCCTCGGCCCTGCCGCGTTCCATCGCGACTTTCGAGGCGTTCGAGAACGCGATGAGCCTGGACATCGCCATGGGCGGCTCCACCAACACCGTGCTGCACCTGCTGGCGGCCGCGCGCGAGGGCGAGGTCGACTTCACCATGGCTGACATCGACCGCCTGTCGCGCCACGTGCCCAACCTGTGCAAGGTGGCCCCGGCGACGCAGCAGTACCACATGGAGGACGTGCACCGCGCCGGCGGCGTGGTCGGCATCCTCGCCGAACTGGACCGTGGCGGGCTGATCCACCGCGACATCCCGACCGTGCATGCCCCGACCCTGGGCGCCGCCCTGGAGCAGTGGGACGTGATGCGTCATGCCGCCGAGTCCGAGCGCCTGTACAGCGCAGCGCCGGGCGGGGTGCCCACCCAGACCGCGTTCAGCCAGGATCGCGCCTGGGACAGCCTCGACCTCGACCGCGCCAACGGCTGCATCCGCGATATCGAGCATGCCTACTCGCAGGACGGCGGCCTGGCCGTGCTCTACGGCAACATGGCACCGGACGGCTGCATCGTGAAGACCGCCGGCGTCGACGAGAGCATCCTGACCTTCTCCGGCCCGGCGCGGGTGTTCGAGAGCCAGGACGCCGCGGTCGAGGCCATCCTCGCTGACCGTATCCGGGCGGGCGACGTGGTGATCATCCGCTATGAGGGTCCGAAGGGCGGTCCCGGCATGCAGGAGATGCTCTATCCCACCTCGTATCTGAAGTCGAAGGGGCTGGGCAAGGACTGCGCGCTGATCACCGACGGGCGGTTCTCCGGTGGCACCTCCGGGCTGTCCATCGGCCATGTCTCGCCGGAGGCGGCGCAGGGCGGGGCGATCGGCCTGATCGAGGAGGGCGACACCATCGTGATCGATATCCCCGCGCGCGAGATCCGCATCGACGTGGACGACGCCACCCTGGCGGCGCGGCGCGAGGCGATGGAGGCCCGCGGGGCGAAGGCCTGGAAGCCCGAGTCGCGCAATCGGCCGGTGACTCAGGCCCTGCGCGCCTATGCCCTGATGACCACTTCGGCCGCGTTCGGCGCGGTGCGCGACATCTCCCCGCTGGAGGACGGCTGACGCGGGCCGCCGCGCTGTACTGCCCGGTTGACGCCTCGGTTCATGCCCCGGGGTCGTCCTTGCGCGCGGAGACCCCGGCGGTCAGGGCATAGCGCATCGCGTCCTCCAGCGACAGCTCCAGCGGTTCCACCCGGTCGCGCGGCAGCATCAGCGTGTAGCCGCCGATCTGGTAGCTCATCGGCAGGTACACCGCGAGGGTCTCCGCCCCGCCCAGGGAGTCCGGCAGCCCTTCGAAGTCCTCGCGCGTGACGAAGCCGATGACCCGCGCTTCCAGTTCCGGCAGCGTGACCAGCACTGCCTGGCCGAACTGCTGGTGGATGTCGCCGGAGACCAGGCGGGTGACGTCGCGCACCGTGCCGTGGATGGTCTTGACCACCGGGATCCGCTGCATCAGGCCCTCCAGCCAGTTGAACAGCCAGCGCACCAGGTAGGCCTGCAGCAGCACGCCTGCCGCGAACACCAGCCCGACACCGGCGGCGATCCCCATGCCCGGTACGTACAGCAGATCCGGCAGGACGGCCTGCAGCATGCCGCCCAGGACCTGTTCCGCGGTGCTGCCCAGCCACCACAGCAGGGCCAGCGTGACCATCGCCGGCAGGATCGCGGCCAGGCCGGTGAGGAAGGTTCGGGAAATCTTGCGCACGCGGGTTCTCCGGAAGGGGCGACGCCTCGATCGTAACAACGCCGGGGCGGGGGCGGTTCAGAACTGCCAGGTGGCGTGCAGCGAGCCGAATTCCGCGGCGCCGGTGGCCTGGCCGCTGAATTCGCGCGAGCGCCAGACATGGGTATAGCCCAGGCGCACCCCGTGCCAGTGGAACACCACGCCCGCCGTGAATTCGCCCACCACCGGGTGCTTGTCCACGGAGGGTCCGTCGCGGAACAGCGGCCCGTCGAGGAACAGGTCGTAGGCCATCAGGCGGGTGTCCACGCCCGCAAACAGATATCCCCCGCGGGGCCGGATCCCCTGGAACGTATGTGACCCGGAGAGGGCCGGATTGATCCGTGGCGGGCCGTAGTCGCGCGGCAGATTGCGCCCGGCGCGCAGGATCGCACCGGCGTTGACGAAGGTGAACGGACTGCCGACAGTCGCTCCCCAGTGCGGGGTGAGGTCCCAGTCCCAGCCGCGTCCGTCCCGGTGCGACTGGCTGCGCAGCTGGCGTTCGTACCGCACCATCAGGGTGGCCTCGTTGCCGATCTGGTGCTCCCAGCCGCGCGGTTCCGGGGCCGAAGACCAGCTGTGCACCTCGCGCTGGGTGTGGTCGGCCAGCGACGCCGGACCCACGACCCCGGTGGTGACTTGCAGGCGATCGAGTCGGTCGCCGAATTCCTCGGCCAGACTGAAGTTGAGGTAGAGCCAGCCGGCATACGGGCGATCGTTCGGGTCCGGGATGCGGCGTTCGATATCCTCCGGGGTGTACATATTCTGGCCCAGATGGATGGCCGACTTCAGCCGGCCGCGCTCCTCGCGTGCGACGAACAGCGGTATCCGATCGGCGACGGTCTTCAGCCAGGATGGCACCTGGCCCTCGCTGCGCGTCCAGCCGATCCGTACCCCGTTGGTGTAGTAGCGGTCCTCGCCGCCGAACAGGTCGTTCTCGAATTCGAAATGCAGGGCGTCCACGCCACCACGGTCGGCCGCCGCCGGCGAGCCGGCGAGCACTGCGGCGATCGTGGCCGCTACGAACATTGCCGGCGGCCGTGCTCGCCCACGGACGGGCGTGGCAGTCCGGTATGATGGCGCCATGGATTTCTCCAGTCAGATCATCTTTCTCGTCGCCGTGGTCCTGCTCGGCAGCATCCTGTCCAGCGTGGTGACCTCGCGGCTGGGCGTGCCGCTGCTGCTGGTGTTCCTCGGCATCGGCATGCTGCTGGGCCCGGAGGGCCCCGGCGGCGTGTCGTTCGAGAATATCACCCTGGCCCATCTGATCGGCTCCGCGGCCCTGGCCATCATCCTGTTCGATGGCGGGATGCGCACGCCGGCGCGCAATTTCCGTATCGGACTGAAACCGGCGGTGGGGCTGGCCACCGTGGGCGTGCTGATCACCTCCGGCCTGACGGGGCTGTTCGCGGTGTGGTGGCTGGGGCTGTCGTGGCTGGAGGGGCTGCTGCTGGGGGCGATCGTCGGCTCCACCGACGCGGCGGCGGTGTTTTCCCTGCTGCGCTCGCGCGGGCTGGAGCTCAAGAGCCGCGTGGGGGCGACCCTGGAGATCGAGTCGGGCTCCAACGACCCGATGGCGATCTTCCTGACCATCGTGCTGATCGAGCTGATCCTGATGGACCAGCCCGACTTCGGGGTGGTGGTGCTGGTCGAGTTCGTGCAGCAGATGGGGCTGGGGGCCCTGCTGGGGGTCGGGGGCGGACTCGCGCTGCTGGCGCTGATCAACCGCGTGCCGATGTCGGCCGGGTTCTACCCGCTGTTCGCGCTGGCCGGGGCGCTGGCGATCTTCGGCCTGACCGGCATGGTGGGCGGATCGGGCTTCCTCGCGGTATATCTCGCCGGGCTGCTGCTGGGCAATCGGCCGCTGGAGGCCTCGCAGAACATCAAGCGTTTCCATGATGGCATCGCGGCCCTGGCGCAGATCGGCATGTTCCTGATGCTGGGGATGATCGTCACGCCCTCGGAGCTGCCCCCGGTGGCGCTGGATGCGGGCCTGGTGGCGCTGGTGCTGATCCTGCTGGCCCGCCCGCTGGCGGTCGCGCTGTGCCTGTACCCGTTCCGCTTCCCGTGGCGCGAGCAGCTGTTCATCGCCTGGGTCGGACTGCGCGGGGCGGTGCCCATCATCCTCGCGCTGTTCCCGCTGCTGGCGGGGCTGGAACTGGCGGAATACTTCTTCCACGTGGTGTTCTTCGTGGTGCTGATCTCGCTGATGGTGCAGGGCTGGACCGTGGCCTCCTCGGCGCGCTGGCTGGGTCTGGAGCTGCCGCCGACCACCGCCCGGGTCCAGCGCACCGAGCTGGATATCCCGGGGCAGCAGGAGATGGAGCTGGTGGGCTACCGGCTGGCGGAGACCACCCCGGTGGTGCGCGAGGCCTGGTCCGGTTTCCGTCTGCCCGGTTCGGCCCGCGTGGTCGCGCATCTGCGGGAAGGCCAGCTGCTGGAGACCCTGGAACTGCTGGACCTGCAGGCCGGCGACCATCTCTACATCATGGTCGCGCCGGCCGATCTGCCGGACCTGGACCGCCTGTTCGTGCCGCAGGAAGAGGTGCCGGAACGCCTGACCGAGCGCAGCGTGTTCGGGGAGTTTGCCCTCAACGGCGATGCCCTGCTGGGGGCCGTGGGCATGACCTACGGCGCGCCGGTACCGTCCGAACGTCAGGCCGAGACCCTGGAGGCCTTTCTGCGCGCCGAACTGCAGACCGAGCCGGTGGTGGGCGACTATGTGGACCTCGGGCCCACGCGCCTGGTGGTGCGGGAGATGGACGGCGCGCGCATCACCCGGGTCGGCCTCAAGTTGCTGAAGAAGGACTGATCACTTCTCCAGCATGGCCTTGAGCCCGGCGAGGTGGGCGCGCGCGGTGAGCTGCTGGGTCTCCGGGTCCGGCGGCTTCGCGTCGGGCCAGTCGAGGTGTTCTTCGGGCAGCTCGTCGAGAAAGCGCGAGGGTTCGCAGTCGAGGGTCTCGCCGTAGCGCTTGCGGCTGCGCGCGTAGGTGATCAGCAGGGTCTGCTGCGCGCGGGTCAGCCCGACGTAGGCCAGGCGGCGCTCCTCTTCGATGGCGTCGTCCTCCAGGCTCACGCGGTGCGGCAGCAGCTCCTCCTCGAAGCCGACCAGGCACACGTGCGGGAACTCCAGGCCCTTGGCGGTGTGCAGGGTCAGCAGCTGCACCGCCTCGGTGTCGTCCTGGGCATCGCGGTTGCGGTCGAGGATGTCCATCAGGCTGATGCGGTTCACGATGTCGGCCAGCTCCATGCCGCTCTCGTCGTCGGCGGTTTCGTCGCCGTACTCGGCCTCGGGTGTGCGCGAGCCGGCCAGGCGCGCGACCCAGTCGATGAATTCGCGCACCTGTTCCATGCGCCGGGTGGCGGCGCGCGGGTTGGCGCTGTTGTCCAGCAGCCAGGATTCGTAGTCGATGTCCTCGACCAGCGCGCGCAGCAGGGCATCCGGGGCCTCCTCGGCCGCACGTGCGCGGAAGCCGTCGACCCAGTCGACGAAGCGTTCCAGACGCGCCCGGGCACGCTCGTCCATGTATTCGGCCAGGCCCGCCCCGCGCGCGGCCTGCAGCAGCGAGACCCCGCGCTGGTTGGCGTACTGGCCGAGCTTTTCCAGGGTGGCCGGTCCGATCTCGCGGCGCGGTACGTTGACCACGCGCAGAAAGGCGGTGTTGTCGTCCGGGTTCGCGAGCAGGCGCAGGTAGGCCACCAGATCCTTGATCTCGGCCTTCTCGAAGAACGACTGACCGCCGCTCAGGCGGTAGGGGATGCCCTGCTCGCGCAGCAGCTTCTCGAATACCCGCGACTGGTGGTTGCTGCGGTAGAGGATCGCGAAATCGCCCCAGCCGGCGTTCAGGCGGAAGCGCCGGCGCATCAGCTCGGAGACCACCCGCGCGGCCTCGGCATCGGAGTCCGCGCAGTCGATCACCTCGACCTTCTCGCCTTCGCCGAGGGCGCTCCACAGGCGCTTTTCGAATACGTGCGGGTTGTTGGCGATCAGCGCGTTGGCGGTGGCCAGGATGCGGTTGGTGGAGCGGTAGTTCTGCTCCAGCTTGACCACTTCCAGGCGCGGAAAGTCCTGCTGCAGGCGTGCGAGGTTCTCCGGGCGCGCGCCGCGCCAGGCGTAGATCGACTGGTCGTCGTCGCCGACTACGGTCAGGCCGTCGCTGACCCCGACCAGCAGGCGCACCAGCTGGTACTGCGCGGAGTTGGTGTCCTGGTATTCGTCCACCAGCAGATGGCGGATGCGGTCCTGCCAGCGGTTGCGCAGATCGGGGTCCTCGCGCAGGCAGTCCACCGGGCGCTTGATCAGGTCGTCGAAATCCACCGCGTTGTAGGCGCGCAGGGCCTGTTCGTAGCGCGGGTAGAGATTGGCCGCGAGCAGGGCCCCGGGGGCTTCGTCGCCCGCCTGGCTGGCCTCGGCCAGCGCCTCGTCGGGGGTCAGCAGGTCGTTCTTCCAGCGGCTGATGTGGCCGATCAGGTCATCCACCTCGGCTGCGGTGTCGTCGCGGTGAGTGATCTCGCGCAGCAGCTGGCGGCAGTCGCCGGGGTCGAGGATGGAGAAGCCCGGGCGCAGGCCGGTGGCCGCCAGTTCGCGGCGCAGGAACTGCAGGCCGAAGGTGTGGAAGGTGGACACGCCCAGCCCGCGGCTCTGTTCCCGCGACAGGCGTCCCTGCACCCGCTCGCGCATCTCGCGCGCGGCCTTGTTGGTGAAGGTGATCGCGACGATCTGGCGCGCGTCCAGGCCGCGCTTTTCCACCAGGTGCGCGATCTTCTCGGTGATCACGCGGGTCTTGCCCGAGCCCGCGCCGGCAAGGACCAGCAGCGGACGGTCGGTGGTGGTGACGGCGGCGTGTTGCTGGGGATTGAGCTGTTCGGACACCGGCGGGTCGCTTCCTCGGGACGCGGGCGCGTAAACTACCCCACGCGTCATTGATCATAAAGCCCCGCGGCGAGTTTCCCCGCGGGCGTGTCGTGGAGGCAGCGTGTCGCAATCGTCCAGTGCCGACAAGCCGGGTGCTTCCGGGGACCTGCCGGCCCTGGACGCAGGAGGTTTCCATCACCGTCTGCAGGAGGTGCCGGGTGCGGCCGTGGTCCTCTTCACCCGGCGAGGATGCAGCGCCTGTCACGCGATGGGCGACGCCCTGCGGCGCTGGCAGGTGGAGGGTGATGCTCCGGCGCTGTTCTGCGTGGACGCGGAGGTCGACACCGCACTGGTGCGCGAATTCGAGGTCTTCCACCTGCCGGCGCTGTTCGTGTTCGTGGACGGGGAATACCACGGGCCGCTGCAGACCCCGCCGCGCGTGCCGCTGCTGCGCCAAGCCCTGCAGGCGCGCCTGCGTCTGCCGCCGGAGGAAGCACCATGAGCGCGGCGGACGTGCCCGTGGCGAAGGACTGGTGGCCGCTGGCGCGGCCCAGCGAAAGTCCGAATCAGGATGCGCGCCCGGCCGGGGTGCAGCCTGAGCTGATCGTGGTGCACGCGATCAGTCTGCCGCCGGGGGAATTCGGCGGCCCGCACGTGGAGGCACTGTTCCATAACCGCCTCGACCCGGCGGCGCATCCGTATTTCGCCGAAATCCATGGCCTGCGCGTGTCGGCGCATGTATTCATCGACCGCGAGGGTCGTGCCGTCCAGTTTGTCCCGTTTGCCCGGCGCGCCTGGCACGCCGGGGTCTCGGCGTGGCGCGGGCGCGAGCGCTGCAACGACTTTTCGATCGGGATCGAGCTGGAAGGCGATGACGATACCCCGTTCACCGCGGTGCAGTACCGTGAGCTGGCGACCCTGGTCCGCTGGCTGCGCGGCCGCTATCCGGCGATCGCCCCGGATGCCCTGGCCGGGCACTGCGACATCGCCCCGGAACGCAAGACGGATCCGGGTCCGTATTTCGACTGGACGCACCTGTACGCCCTGCTGGAGCAAGCAACATGATCGTGGACCTGATGCGACACGGAGAGCCGGCCGGCGGCCAGCGGTTTCGCGGCCACGGCTGCGACGATCCCCTGAGCGAGACCGGCTGGTGGCAGATGCAGCGCGCCGCGGCCACCGAGACCGGGTGGCAGCGGATTTTGACCTCGCCGCTGGTCCGCTGCCGGGCCTTCGCCGAGCATCTGGCGCACGAACGCGATCTGCCGTTGGCCGCGGTGCATGATCTGCGCGAGATCGGCTTCGGTGCCTGGGAGGGGCGCACCCGCGCCCAGCTGCAGGCGGAGCGCCCGGAGGAATACCGCGCCTTTTACGCCGACCCCGAGCACAACCGGCCGGAGGGGGCGGAGATGCTGGATGCGTTTCGTCAGCGGGTTGCGGCGGCCTTTGCCGAGAGCGTGGAAGGGCCCGGCCGGTCCGACGAACACGTGCTGCTGGTGGTCCACGCCGGCGTGATCCGCGCGCTGGTCGGCGGCGTGATGGCCGTGCCGGACGGCCACCTGTTCCAGCTCGACTGCGACTACGCCAGCCTCACGCGTATCCACCGTCAGCCGGGGCGGGGCTGGCGGCTGGCGTTCACCAACCGGGTCGTGGCGGACTGAGTCAGCCGGCGTTGCGCTTGCGCCTGGGGACCGCCTTCACCGACAGGTAGTAGTCGTTCTCGAGGATGTCGATCAGACGGTCGATGTTGGGGTGCCTGCCCGGGTTGGCGCGGGCGTCGTCGGCATGGCTGCCGTACATCAGCAGACCGGAATTGGCCGCCTTGGGGCCGATCCCGCCGAAATCCAGCGCCAGCTGGTAGTACACCTGCAGGGAGAGCTTCTGGCCCTCCTGGTTCTCGATGGTGGCGGTGGGGTTGTAGTCCTCGCCAAACAGTTCGAGGCGTTCGATATTGCTCACGTCGGGCAGTTTCTTGGACATGCCGGGCTCCTCGGATGAATCGGCGGCATTATCGGGGCTGCCCCGTCCGGCCACAACCGCCCGCAATCATGGCGGGTTCGTCGCGTCGTGCCGCTCCTGCTACGATAGCGGCTTTTCCCCGAGGACCGAGAACATGCAGGCAAGCCCGTTCCTGGAAGCCGCGCAGGCTGCGGCCGACGCCGCCGAGAAGGTGATCCGTCACTACTACGAACACGGCGTGGACGTTGAAACCAAGGCCGATGACACGCCGGTCACTCGTGCCGACGTGGAGAGCGAAGAGGCGATCCGCTCCGTCATCCGCGAACGTTTCCCGGATCACGGCTTCTACGGCGAGGAGACCGGGCAGTCGGACATGGATTCCGATTATGTGTGGCTGATCGACCCGATCGACGGCACCAAGAGCTTCGTCCGGCGGTACCCGTTCTTCTCCACCCAGATCGCGCTGATGTACAAGGGCGAGCTGGTCCTGGGGCTGTCGAACGGGCCGCAGTTCGGCGAGCGCGCCTGGGCCGAGAAGGGGCAGGGGGCGTTCCTCAACGGCGAGCGCATCGGTGTGGAGAAGGGCATCACCGCGGTGGACCGCGCGACCCTTTCCACCGGCAACCTGCGCTCGCTGGCGGCACGCGGCGACTGCTGGAACGCGCTGGGCGGGATCGTCGCCGAGGTCAACCGCGTCCGCGGCTACGGCGACTTCTATCACTATCATCTCCTGGCCAGCGGCAGCATCGACTGCATCGTGGAGTCGGACGTGAACATCCTCGACATCGCGGCACTGGCGGTGATCGTGCGTGAAGCGGGCGGGACATTCACCGATCTCGCCGGCGGCGAGCTGGACCTGGACACCGGCACGGTGCTGGCGGCGGGCACCCCCGAGCTGCACGCCACCCTGCGCGAACGCCTCGGCTGGAGCTGACGGGAGTTAGCTTTCCAGCAGCCCGTGGCTGCGCAGTTTCTTGCGCAGGGTTGCGCGGTTGAGGCCCAGCACGGCCGCCGTGCGACTCTGGTTGTAGCCGCAGCGCTCCAGAACGCTGGCCAGCAGCGGACGTTCGACCTCCTCCATCACCAGGGCGTAGAGGTCGTGGCTGGACTGGCCGTCGAGGGTGTCGAAGTATTCTTCCATGGCCTGGCGTACGGATTGCGCAAGCACGCTTTCCGATTCCACCTCGCCGGCCGGATCGCTCCCTGGCCACGCCTGTCCGTTGCCCTCCTTGCGACGTGCGGAATACCCGTTCGTGCTCATGCAGCCCTGCCAGAATCGTCCGCAGGCGAATCGCCTGATGGAATGATTGCCTCGAGGCGCCGGAGCTGTTCGCCGGCGTCCTCCAGGGCGAACAGCTCGGCCCGCAGTGCGCGGGTGGCTGCCTCGCCTCTCCCCAGCTGCTCAAGATACCAGCCGAGGTGCTTGCGGGCGATACGTACGCCCTGATGCGGACCATATTGCCGGTGCAGTGCGGCGACGTGCTCGCGCATCAGCGCCGCGATTTCCGCCGGTCCGGGTTCGGCCGGGAGGGGCTCACCGGCCAGTGCGGCGCGGATCCGTCCCGGCAGCCACGGGCGTCCCTGGGCGCCGCGTCCGATCATGACCCCGGTGGCGCCGGTGCGGGCGAGGGCCCGTCGGGCATCCTCCATGCCGCGGATATCGCCATTGGCCAGCACCGGCAGGGCGGTGGCGGCCACCACCCGGGCGATCGCGTCGTAATCGGCCGCACCGCGGTAGCCCGCCGCGCGGGTGCGCCCATGGACCGTGAGCATCGCAATCCCGGCATCTGCGGCGATCCCGGCAATGGTTTCCGCGTTCATGCGCTCGGTGTCCAGGCCCAGACGCATCTTCAGGGTGACCGGTACGCCGGTGTTTTCCGTCAGGGCCTGCAGTAGTTCGCGGACCAGCCCGGTATCGCCCATCAGGGCCGAGCCGGCGGCGCGGCTGCAGACCTTCTTGGCCGGGCACCCCAGGTTGAGATCGATGATGTCGGCACCGCGGGCGACATTCTCGCGGGCGGCATCGGCCACGGCAGCGGGCTCGTTGCCCAGCAGCTGGACGATGCGCGGTGCGGGCTCCGCGGCGTGGTCCAGACGGTGGCGGCTCTTGGCACTGTCCCACAGCTTCTGCTGCGAGGTGACCATCTCCGAGACCGCCGCGCTGGCCCCCAGGCGTCGTGCGAGCAGGCGGAAAGGCCGGTCGCTGACCCCGGCCATGGGCGCGAGGAAGACCGGCGGGTCCGAGAAATGGTGGGGGCCGAGCTGCATGCCGTCAGTTTAGCAGCCCGGACGCCCGGCGCAGGAATCCGCGTCAGCGGGGCCGGACGTGGACCCCGCTCAGGCGCGGGTGCTCGGTGCGTATGCGCAGGGCAACGGGCCAGGGTCGGTGGGCAGCCATTTGCGTGGGGGTATCACCGTCCGGGGCATAGACCCGCGGGTGGATGCGCTCGCGGGCATGGGTGCGGCCCAGAGTGTCCGACAGGGCGATATCCAGCAGCGGCCAGGCCTGAGCGCGTGATTCGTGGTTGTAGAGCTCGAAGATGAGCCAGCGGCCGCTGCCGGCGCCGGCCGGGTGCAGGGATGGGCTGGAGACGCGAACGGACCCGGGCGCGCGATGGGCGCGTTCGGGGCAGCGCAGGCGATCGCAGAGCGAGCTCCGCAGGGTCTCCAGCGCGGGCTCTTGCGTGATGGCGCGGGGCGGGAAAGTCAGTAACTGGAAGATCAGGCCCAGCAGGAGCAGCCCGGCCAGCATTGCGCCCCGGCTGCGGGCACGCGAGCGCCGGGATCTTGTGCGGAGCGATGGGGCCGGTGCGGCGGGTGCTGACGCGTGAGCCCGCTCGGGCGAATCGGCGGGCGCGGGGTGTTCCGGCTCGGGTTCCGGGGATGGGTTCCACTCCGGGGTCGATGCGAAGAGCCTGGTCGGGGCGTCCGGGTTGCCGCTGGCCCGTGATGCCGTGGTCGGGGCCGCGTCCGCGCAGTCGGAGTCGGAGTCGGAGTCGGTCGGCGTGCGGGGGTATTCGTGCAGCCTCCGGACGGGCTGCACTCCGGGCCCGCTGACCGGCTCTCCGGCCGGTGCGATCTCCAGCGCCGGGAAGAATGCGAACGCCCGGCCGCAGGCTTCGCAACGCACGTGTCCGTGGCTCTCGTTCCCCGGAGGGCGGGTCACGACGTGGGCAACGCTGCAATGCGGGCAGCGGGCGAGCATTATCCGGACCGCCCGTTGTGCCGGCGAGCGGCGAGCGAATACTTCGCCGGCCGGTTACGTGCGGCGGCGACCGTCCAGCAGGGCCCAGCCATCGCGGGAATCGCGGACACCGATGTCGAATGCATGGGCATAGGCCTCCATGACCTCTTCCGCCTGACGATCCAGCAGTCCGGCCATCAGGATGCGCCCGCCCGGGCGCGTGGCCGCGGTGAGCTCCGGGGCCAGTTCGATCAGCGGGCGGGTGAGGATGTTGGCCAGCACCAGATCGGAGCCGCCCTCGGGCAGCGGGTGATCGGTGAGCCCGGCCTGCAGACGGTCGCCGCCGATGCCGTTGGCGGCCGCGTTGGATTCGGTGGCCTGGACCGCCTGGGGATCGTTGTCGATCCCGAGGGCGTGGCGCGCCCCCAGCTTGAGCGCGGCGATCGCGAGGATCCCGGAGCCGCAGCCGTAGTCCAGAACCTCGAGGTCACGCGGCGGATCCTCCGCCAGCGCGGTCAGGCACATGGCGGTGGTCGGGTGGTTGCCGGTGCCGAAGGCCAGGCCGGGGTCGAGGTGCACGAAAACCCCGTCCTCGACGTCCGGCTGTTCCTCCCACGAAGGCACGATCCACAGCGGCCCGCCGCAGTGGATGGCCTCCAGCCCGTCCAGGCCCGCGCGTACCCAGTCCTGGTCGGTAATGTCGGTGACCTGCAGCTCGGACGGGGCGGGGTCGCGCTGGAGCATCGAGGCCGAGGCCAGCTCCGCCGCGGTGCGGTCGGAAAACACGGCCTTCAGGCGGATGTCCGACCACAGCGGGTGGGTGCCCGGTGGTGGCTCGAACAGGGGTTCGTCGGCCGCATCGAACAGCTCTACGCTGACTGCACCCAGCTCGAACAGCAGCTCTTCCAGGGCCTCGGCATCGCCGGGTTCGGCCCGGCATTCCAGTTCGGCAAGACTCATGCGGCCCTCAGTGTGTCTTCAGCTTCTTTTCCAGGTAGTGGATGTCGGTGGCACCCCGCTGGAAGTTGGCGTCGTTCATCAGATCGGAGTGCAGGCTGATGTTGGTGCGGATGCCGTCGACGATGATTTCGCCGAGGGCGCCGCGCATGCGCGCGATGGCGATGTCGCGCGTGGTGCCGTGGGCAATCAGCTTGCCGACCATGGAGTCGTAATGCGGCGGGACCGCGTAGCCGTTGTAGATATGCGTGTCCATGCGGATCCCGGGGCCGCCCGGCGCGTGATACTGCTGGATGGTGCCGGGGCTCGGGACGAAGGTTGCGGGGTCCTCGGCGTTGATGCGGCACTCGATCGCATGGCCGTGGATGGTGACGTCGTCCTGAGTAATGCCCAGCGGTTCTCCGGCGGCGATGCGGATCTGTTCGCGCACCAGGTCGATGCCGGTGACCTCCTCGGTCACCGTGTGCTCGACCTGCAGCCGGGTGTTCATCTCGATGAAGAAGAACTGCCCGTCCTCGTACAGGAACTCGAAGGTCCCGGCGCCGCGATAGCCGATCTCCTGGCAGGCGCGGATCAGGCGTTCGCTCATGTCGCGGCGCTGGGTGTCGGTGATCTCCGGGGCCGGGGCCTCCTCGATCACCTTCTGGTGGCGGCGCTGCATGGAGCAGTCGCGCTCGCCCAGGCACACCGCGTTGCCGTGGGTGTCCGCGAGGATCTGGAACTCCACGTGGCGCGGGCGCTCGAGGAATTTCTCCATGTACAGGGTGTCGTCACCGAAGCCCTGACGGGCCTCGTTGCGGGTCAGGGAGATCGCGTTGAGCAGCGCACCCTCGGTATGCACCACGCGCATCCCGCGGCCACCGCCGCCGGCGGCGGCCTTCACGATGACCGGGTAGCCGATCTCCCGGGCCAGCTGAAGGTTGGCCTCGGGCTCCTCGCTCAGAGCTCCCCCGGAACCGGGCACACAGGGAACGCCGGCCGAGAGCATGGACTGCTTGGCGGAGACCTTGTCCCCCATCAGGCGGATGGTCTCGGCCCGCGGGCCGATGAAGGCGAAGCCGCTGGATTCGACCCGTTCGGCGAAATCGGCATTTTCCGACAGGAAGCCGTAGCCCGGATGGAGGGCGCCGGCGTCGGTCACCTCGGCCGCGGCGATCAGTGCCGGGATGTTGAGATAGCTCTCGTTCGAGGGGGCGGGGCCGATGCAGACCGACTCGTCGGCCAGGCGCACGTGCTTGAGGTCGCGGTCGGCGTCGGAGTGTACGGCTACGGTGGCGATGCCCATCTCGCGGCAGGCGCGCAGGACCCGCAGGGCGATTTCGCCGCGATTGGCGATCAGGATTTTTTCAAACATGCTCGGACCTGTGTTCGGCGAAGACGGTGAAGGCTCACGCGATGATGAACAGCGGCTGGCCGTATTCCACCGGATTGCCATTCTCCACCAGGATCTGGCGGACGGTGCCGGCCTGGTCCGCTTCCAGCGGGTTGAGCATCTTCATCGCCTCGATGATGCACAGGGTGTCGCCCACCTCCACCTGCTGTCCGACTTCGACGAACGGCGTGGCGCCGGGGCTGGGGGCGCGGTAGAAGGTGCCGACCATGGGCGCGGTCACGCGGTGGCCCTCGAGTTCCGCGGGTTCTTCCGCCGCTGCTTCCTCGGCCGCGGCCGCGGGAGCGGGCGGTGCGGGCGGCGGCGCGGCGGCCGGCATCGGTGCGGGCTGTGCCTGGGGTACGCCCCCGGGCGAGCGGGTGATGCGCACCGACTCCTCGCCCTCGTTGATCTCGATTTCGTGGATCCCGCTCTCCTCGAGCAGGTCGATCAGTTTCTTGACCTTGCGGATATCCATGGGTGCCTATGACTCCTTGATGGCTGCAATCGCCGCGTCCAGCGCCAGCCGGTAGCCCCGCGGGCCGAAACCGGCCAGGGTGGCGGCGGCGACGTCGGCCAGCAGCGATGTCTGCCGGAACGCCTCGCGGGCATGGACGTTGCTGATGTGGATCTCGTAGAACGGGATCGCGACCCCCAGCAGGGCGTCACGCAGGCTGACGCTGGTGTGGGTCAGCCCGCCCGGGTTGATCAGGATACGGCGCACGTCCTCGCCCGGCGCCGCGTGGATGCGGTCGATCAGGGCGCCCTCGTGATTGCTCTGAAAGCAGTTCAGGCGGATCCCCGCCTCGTGCGCCCGGTTCTCCAGATCCGCCTCGATGTCCGCCAGCGTGGCATGGCCATAGCGCTCCGGCTCCCGCTGTCCGAGCAGGTTCAGGTTGGGGCCGTTGAGCAGCAGGATGGTGGCCATGACGGGAATCGGCGGCGATCCGGACGTGAATGGGGGCGAACGCGCCGGAACATGCCGGCGAATCCATGGCCGCGATTCTGCCGCAGGGAGCGCGGGGTGTCCAGCATCTTTGCCGTGCGCCGGAGCGTGCCCGCGCGGGGTCAGAGGTACTGCTCGAGCCAGCCGTTCAGGTCGTCTTCGGTAACCTCGCCGCGGTGGGTCTCGCGCACGGTCCCGTCACGATCGATGACCACGGTGTAGGGCAGGGCCCCGATCCGGTTGCCGTACTCGGCCTGGACCTCCATGGCCTCGTCCTGCCCGATCAGGATCGGGAATTCGATGCCGTAGGTGGCGACGAACTGCTCGGTGGCCGACTGTTCGTCCACCGCGACCGCGACGATGTTGAAGTCCTCGTCCCGGTATTCTTCCCAGGTTTCCTGAAAGAGCGGCATTTCCTTCTTGCAGGGCGGACACCAGGTGGCCCAGAAGTTGAGTACCACCAGGTCGTCGTCCCACTGGTTGAAGGCCTGCTCCTCGCCCTCCAGGTCCGGCAGGGTGAAGTCGATGCGCGACTCGCCGGTCGGGGTGTCCTCCGGCCCCGCGACGTCGGCGGCATCGACATCCGGGTCGCCGCCGGTCGCGGTGTCGCCGGACCGGTCGTTATCCAGGCAGGCGGTCAGGGCCGGGGCGCACAGCCCGATGGCCAGTGCCAGCCACCAGCGGTTCCCGTTCACGGGCGCACCCCCAGGGCGTTGTCCAGGTGCTCGAGGAAGGCCTCGGCGTTGAGGTATCCGACACGGCGAAACTGCGGCAGCGGTTCGCCGTCGCGGTCGTAGAACACCATCGCGGGCGGGCCGAACAGCTCGAAGTGCTGCATCAGTTCGCGGTGCTCCGAGGTGTTGTCGGTGACGTCGGCCTTCAGCAGATGGACATCCGCGGTGGCGCGGATGACCTCCGGGTCCTGGAAGGTGGTGCGGTCCAGACGCACGCAGTCCACGCACCAGTCGGCGTAGAAGTCGAGGAACACCGGTTCGCCGCGCGAGGCAGCCTCGTCCACCTCGCGTTCCAGGTCCTCCAGGCTGTCGATGTAGGTGAACTCCATCTCCGTCGGTCCGCCGTCCGCGGTGGTGACGGCGGGCTGGCTGAGGGTGGCCAGCGGGCGGGTCATGTCCTTGCCGCCGGTGGCCGCCCCCAGCATCAGCAGGATGCCGTAGATCAGGATCACCAGGCCGAGCCCCTTCCACAGGGTGTGCCAGCCGGACTTGCCTTCGGGCAGGCTCTGCAGCGCCCCCATGTACACCGCGACCACGATGAACAGGGTGGCCCACAGGAACATCGCCACTTCGCCCGGGATGACCCGTTCCAGCAGCCAGATGCCCATGGCCAGCAGGCCCACGCCGAACACCGCCTTGATGGTATCCATCCACGGGCCGGCCTTCGGCAGCAGGCGTCCGGCCGAGGTGCCGATCGCCAGCAGGGGGGCGCCCATGCCCATGCTCAGGGAGAACAGGGCGATCCCGCCCAGCACGGCGTCGCCGGTCTGGCTGATGTAGAGCAGGGCCCCCAGCAGCGGCGCGGTGACGCACGGCCCGACGATCAGGGCCGAGAGGAAGCCCATGACACCGGCGCCGAACAGGGTGCCGCCCTCCTGGCGATTGCTGATGTTCGACAGCTTGCTCTGCACGCCCGCGGGCATCTGCAGGTCGTAGAAGCCGAACATCGACATCGCCAGAGCGATGAAGATGGCGACGAAGGTGCCGATGATCCACGGATTCTGGAACGCGGCCTGCAGGTTGGCCCCGGCCATGCCCGCCAGCACCCCGGCCACGGTATAGGTGAGCGCCATCGCGAGCACGAACACCAGTGAGATGAAGAACGCCTTGCGGGTGTTCATCTCCTTCTGCCCGAGGATGATGTTGGACAGGATCGGGATCATCGGGAACACGCAGGGCGTGAAGGTCAGCAGCAGGCCGAAGCCGAAGAACGCCAGGGCCACCAGCCACACGCGCCCGTCGGCCAGCTGCGCCGCGATGCGGTCCTGTTCCGAGGCCGGAGGGGCGACGGCGTCGTCGTCCTCCGGCGCGGGCTCGCCTTCGTCCGGCAGGGCGGCCGTGTCGGCCTCCGCGGCCAGATCGGCGGCAAAGCTGACCGCGACTTCCTGAGTCAGCGGCGGGTAGCAGATACCCGCGTCCGCACAGCCCTGGTAGTCCACCGCCAGCACGATGTCGGCGACGTCGTCGGCATCGCGCTGCACCGGCACCAGGATCTCCACTTCGTCGCGGAAGATGCGGGTCTCGCCGAAGAACTCGTCTTCGTGCAGTTCGCCGTCCGGCGGGCTGATGTTGCCCAGCTCGATGCCTTCACCTTCGGCGACGCGCACGTCCAGCTGATCGCGGTAGAGATAGTAGCCGTCGGCGATGTCGAAGCGCAGCACCACGGCGTTCTGGCTGATCGCCTCGGCGGAGGCGGCGAACGCATCCTCGGGGTCGAGCAGGTCCTCGTCCCCGGCGAGGTCGCCGGACATCTGGCCGAGCTCGTCCAGTGCGCCTTCCTCGGCCGCCGTGGTGTCGGCCTCGGCCTCGGCGTCACCCGGCAGGCCCGGCAGGGTGATGGATACGGTCTGGAAGTGCGGCGGGTAACAGATGCCGGCATCCGCGCAGCCCTGCGAGCGTGCGGTCAGCTCGATGGTCTCGTTTTCGGCGGCCAGTACCGGCAGCTCGATGCTGACTTCGCCGCGATAGGTCTCGACCCGCCCGAAGAACTCGTCTTCCTTGATCTCGCCGTCCGGGATCGCCGGATCGCCCAGTTCCAGGCCGGGGCTTTCCGGTTCGAATTCGAACTGCTCGCGGTACATGTAGTACTCGTCCGCGATGTCCCAGGTCAGGCGGATGGTGGATTCATCCACCGCCTCGGCACTGATCGCGAAGGCGTCGTCCGGGTCGAGCAGGTCGTCGTCCATGCCGAACTGTGCCGCGGCCACTCCGGGCAGCAGCAACAGCGCGGTGAACAGGGCGGCAAGCCAGTAACGGAGGTTCATCGGGTGCATTCGTGGATCCAGTTCAGGTAGTCGGGCAGTCCGTCCTCGATCGGCAGGGCGATGATCTCGGGCGTGTCGTACGGATGTTGATCGTGCAGGGTGGCCCGAAGTTCGGGCCAGGCCTCGCGCGAGGTCTTGATCAGCAGGGTGACTTCGCTGTCGACCTCGATGCGGCCCTGCCACTGATAGATCGAGCGGCCGGGCGGGAGCATGTGCACGCAGGCGGCGCGGCCGGCCTCGACCAGGTGGCCGGCCAGGCGTTCGGCGGCGTCGGCATCGTCCAGCGTGGTGATGACCAGCCAGGCCGGTGCGGGGTCGGATTCGCTCATGGTGATGTGCGTCCTCCTGGTTCAGTCCGGATGCTCATTCCAGGCCGAGTTCGATCCGTGCCGCCTGGTCCGCCCGCGGGGCGAGGCCATCCGGGGGCGTGAACTCGACGCGCAGACGATAGGCGGGGTCGTCCTCTTCGCCGCTGCGCTCCCAGTCCACGTGCACCACCCGGCCGTCGACGCGGGTGTCGTTCAGGATGACCGTAACCGGGTGCCCGGGTTCCAGGCGTGCGGCGGTATCCGCGTCCACGCGGCCGCGTGCATGCATCGGATCGTCGCGTCCGATCACCGCGAGAACCGGCGGAACCAGCGCGGGGTTCACGTATTCGTTGCGGGTGACGTCCAGGCGCAGCACGCGGCCCTCTCCGGGCGCGGCGATCTCGGTGTCGTGCACGTCCGCGCGGGCCTGGCGGACCCGGGCGCGGGCCTCCGTCAGGCGCGATTCGGCCGCGGTGTGGTCGATTCGGGCCAGTTCCAGTTCGCGCTCGGCGATCAGGGTCTGGTCGTACAGGTCGCGGGCCTTGCGCAGTTCGCGTTCGGTTTCCGAGGCTTCCAGCTCCAGGCGTTCGACCTCGGCCTGCGCCGCGGACAGTTCCGCACGGGCCCGGCGATCGTCGATGCGGAACAGGGTGTCATCTTCCATCACCCGGTCGCCGGGCCGGACCCCGATCTCCCGGACCTGACCCGCGACGGGTGCGGTGATCCGGAACTGCTCGCTCCAGGCGAGCTCCGCGTCCACGGTCTGGGCGCCCGCGGCCGGGCTCAGCAACAACAGCGCGAGGCTCGCGCCGATCGCCCGCCGGGTGGTGTGCGGGATTCGGTGAATACGGGTGTTCATGGGGTCCCTCCAAAGGCGGTGGCGTCGGCGGCGAACGGACTCAGGTCTTCGCGGCCGGTCAGCAGGGCAAGGCGTTCGTAGGCGAGGGCCAGCTCGAATTCGGTGCGGGCATTGAAATGCGCGGCTGCGCTCTGCTGGACCATGGAGTCGCCGAGATCGGCCTCGTCTTCCATCTGATAGAGATAGCGCGCGCGGCTGATGTAGAGGTCGCGGTAGTCCATGCGTGCCAGCGCCTCGTCCCGCTGTACCTCCAGGGTCCGGATTTCGTGCACGAGTTCGCGTACCCGGTTGCGGGCCCGGATCATGGCGTGGTCGCGTTCGGCCTCGGCTTCCCGGCGCTGGGCCACCGCGCGGCCGACGCGGGCATCGCCGCGGCGCCCCTCGAACAGCGGGACCTCCAGTACCAGCGCGGCGGCGAAGGGGTTGCGGTCTCCGCCGAACTCCTTGTTCCAGTAGCCGGTCTCGGCCTCGGCATACAGTCGGGGGCGGCTTTCACTGCGGGCCGCCTGCACGCGGCCGGTGGCGGCCTCGACCCGCTGGCGCTCGGCGGCCAGGGCCGGGCTGCCGGACTCCAGGTCCGCCAGCAGGCTGCGCAGCTCCGGAAGCTCGGGCAGGTCCAGCGGCAGCGGCGGACCCAGGACGTTGGCCGGCGGGCGTCCGCGGTGATGCAGGGCCTCGGCCAGCTCCGCGCGACTGCGCTGCTGGCGGTACAGCGAGCGTTGCCGCTGGGTGAAGTGTTCCTGGTATTCCGCTTCCGCCTCGAACAGGTCGATGTCGGAGACCTGGCCCAGCTCGTTGCGCTCCTGCATGCGTTCGAGGGTCACGAATGCGGCGGCCATGGCTTCGGTGTCGCGGGCGAAGGCCAGATCGGCGAGGACCACGTCGAAGTAGCGCTCCAGGACCTCCAGGCGGTGCCGGGCGAACGCCAGCCATTCCTCCTGGCGTGCGGCTTCCACCGCGCTGGCCCCGGCCTCCTCGCGCGCCCGGGAGTGGCCGAAGTCGCTCAGCAGCTTGCGCGCGACCAGAGTCGCACGCGAGTCGTTGTTGCGGTCGTCGGCGATGTTGTCGTTGGGCTCGATCCAGCGGGCTTCCAGCCGCGCGTCCACGCGCAGGTCACGGTCGGCGCGCGTGGCTTCCAGCTCCGCTTCGGCCGCTTCGCGTCGGGCGCGGGCCTGCTGCACGCGAGGGTGCATCGCATTCACCGCCTCGATGGCATGCTGCAGACGCAGGGGCTGGGGCAGTGGCTCGATGTCCGGCACCACCTCGGCCGCCGCGGGGCCGGCCGTGCCGACGGCCAGCACGAGGCACGCCGTCAGGAGGGCGCCGGCACGGCGCCCCCGGACAGGGAGACGAGGAGTCATGTCCGCTCCTTTGCGTTCAGCGGCCGCGCTGCTCGCGGCGGAAGCGATTGAAGTTGGTTTCTTCGTGGTGTCCCTCGGCGACAAAGCGCCCCAGGGTCAGGAATTCGTCCGCATCGCGGGTGGCCCCGGTAAAGCGGTGGATCGGTTCGCCGTCCAGGTCGAAGAACTGAAAGACCGGCGTGGCGCGCACGCGGAAGTCGCGCGTGGCGAAATCGGCCATCCGCCGGGTCTCGCCGTCGAAGTTGGTGATCTCGACGTCGCCTTCGATGTCCACGGTGAAGATGGCGAAGTGCTCGCGGTAGTAGTCCTGCACCTGCGGCTGATTGAGCACCTGGTTCTTCATGCGGTGACAGAAAGGACAGGCATCCATCTCGAAGAAGATCAGGATGCCCTTCTTGCCTTCCTCGCGAGCAAGATCGAGCTCTTCCTGGAAATCGCCGAACGTCGGCTGGAAGAAGTGTTCTTCCGGATCACGCGGGTCTTCCTGGGCGACGGCCGTTCCGGCCAGCATGAACGCGAGGGTCAGCAGCAGGACCGGAATCACTCGTTGGTACAGCGGGCTGCGTTTCATGTGGCCTCCTTCCTCCGGTGGGCGTCTTCTGTCATTGAGACGCAGGGGAGGGTCGCGAAATTCCGGGGTCACGGCAAGGGAACCCGGCCGAATCGACACCCGTACCCGTGACGTGCTCCAATGATCGCCTCTTTGTCGAATCCTCCTCGCGATGCGCAATCCCCTGTTACCGCTTCTGGTCTTTCTCGGTTTCATCCTGCTCGAGATCTTCGGGTTCGCCTGGGTCGGGGATGCCGTCGGTGCGCTCGCCACGGTGGCGCTGGTCGTGGCGACCGCGGCCGGCGGGATCGTGCTGTTCCGGGTGCAGGGCTTCTACCACTGGCGGCGGCTGCAGCAGAGCCTGGCGCGCGGCGAGGTCCCCGCGCGCGGTCTGCTGGAGGGCTGGCTGCTGATGGCGGCCGCGGTGCTCCTGCTGGTCCCGGGATTCTTCTCCGATGCGGCCGGGGCCGTACTGCTGGTGCCACCACTGCGCCGGTTGATTGCCGCGGGCATCCTGCGCCGCGGTCTGGTGCGCGCCCGGACCGGCCCGTTCCAGGGATCCGGCCATGACGCCGGCGGCCCGATCGAGGGCGAGTTCCGCCGGCACGATGACGAGGCCGGCGGCCGCGACGTGCTCGATCACGATTCCGGCGACGACGATCGGCGTCGCTGACCCCTTTCCGGACGCGTTTCCGTGCTCTTGACTCGTGTTCGTTCGCCCCTATGATTAGCACTCGTTGCGGGTGGCTGCTAACAGGGCATCCATCCGGTTCCCTCAGACCCCTGTTATGAACAGACAGAAAGGAGTTTCCACCATGAATCTGCGGCCTTTGCACGATCGCGTGATTGTGAAGCGCATGGAAGAAGAACGCACCACGCCCGGCGGCATCGTGATCCCGGATTCGGCGGCCGAAAAGCCGATCCGCGGTGAAGTCGTGGCCGTGGGCAACGGCAAGATCCTGGACAACGGCGAGAAGCGCGCGCTGGACATCAAGGCCGGCGACAAGGTGCTGTTCGGCAAGTACTCCGGCACCGAGGTCAAGGTCGACGGCGAAGAAGTCCTGGTGATGCGCGAAGACGACATCATGGCCGTCATCGAGGGCTGAGCCCGCATTCGCGTCACGTAGTTTTATTCAATTTCAGGAGCAGAATCCGACATGAGTGCAAAAGAAGTCCGCTTTGGCAACGATGCCCGTACCCGCATGGCCAAGGGTGTGAACACCCTCGCCAACGCCGTGAAGGTCACCCTCGGTCCCAAGGGCCGCAACGTGGTGCTCGACAAGGCCTTTGGCGCCCCGACCGTGACCAAGGACGGCGTGTCCGTGGCCAAGGAAATCGAGCTGGAAGACAAGTTCGAGAACATGGGCGCCCAGCTGGTCAAGGAAGTCTCCTCGCAGACCTCCGACAGCGCCGGTGACGGCACCACCACCGCGACCGTGCTGGCCCAGTCCATCGTGCACGAAGGCATGAAGGCCGTGACCGCCGGCATGAACCCGATGGACCTCAAGCGCGGCATCGAGAAGGCCGTGACCTCCGCCACCGAAGAGCTGAAGAACCTGTCCAAGCCGTGCACCGAGCACAAGGCCGTGGCCCAGGTGGGCTCCATCTCCGCCAACTCGGATACCGCCGTGGGCGAGATCATCGCCGACGCGATGGACAAGGTTGGCAAGGAAGGCGTGATCACGGTCGAGGAAGGCTCCTCGCTGGAGAACGAGCTGGACGTGGTCGAAGGCATGCAGTTCGATCGCGGCTACCTCTCGCCGTACTTCGTCAACAACCAGCAGAGCATGAGCGCCGAGCTGGAGGATGCCTACATCCTGCTGGTGGACAAGAAGGTGTCCAACATCCGTGAACTGCTGCCGGTGCTGGAGGGCGTGGCCCAGAACAGCAAGCCGCTGCTGATCATCGCCGAGGACATCGAAGGCGAGGCGCTGGCCACGCTGGTGGTCAACTCCATGCGCGGCATCGTCAAGGTCGCCGCGGTGAAGGCCCCGGGCTTCGGTGACCGCCGCAAAGCCATGCTGCAGGACATCGCCGTGCTGACTGGCGGCCAGGTGATCTCCGAAGAGGTCGGCCTGTCGCTGGAGAAGGCCACGGTGGAAGATCTGGGCCGTGCCAAGAAGGTGCAGGTGTCCAAGGAAAACACCACCATCATCGACGGCATGGGCAACAACGACGACATCCAGGGTCGTGTCAGCCAGATCCGCAAGCAGATCGAGGAAGCCACCTCCGACTACGACAAGGAAAAGCTGCAGGAACGCGTGGCCAAGCTGGCCGGCGGTGTTGCGGTGATCAAGGTCGGCGCGGCCACCGAGGTCGAGATGAAGGAGAAGAAGGCGCGCGTCGAGGACGCCCTGCACGCCACGCGTGCGGCGGTCGAGGAAGGCGTGGTGCCCGGCGGTGGTACCGCGCTGCTGCGGGCCTGCAACGCCATCCGCGACCTCAAGACCGACAACGAGGAGCAGAACGCCGGCATCAACATCGCCCGCCGCGCGATGGAAGAGCCGCTGCGCCAGATCGTCTACAACACCGGTGACGAGCCGTCCGTGGTCCTCAACCAGGTGCTGGAAGGCGAGGGCAACTACGGCTACAACGCCGCAACCGGCGACTTCGGCGACATGATCGAGATGGGCATCCTGGATCCGACCAAGGTGACCCGTTCGGCGCTGCAGAACGCGGCATCGGTCGCGGCCCTGATCATCACCACCGAGGCGATGGTGGCCGATCTGCCGAAGAGCGACGACAACGCCGGCGGTGGCGGCGGTGACGACATGGGCGCCATGGGCGGCATGGGCGGCATGGGAGGCATGGGCGGCATGATGTAATGCCGGCCCGGCCTCACCGGCCAGCCCCCGGGACCCCGCTTCGGCGGGGTCTTTTTGATGGAATCGACGTCAAAATGTCTCATGTATGGCACAGCGTTGTGACATCGAGACAGAATCCACGTTTGATTGCGTGCAAAACCGTGAATGGTGTGCCACTATCAAGGCGATGTGGAGGGTCCGGGCCGTGAGCCGTCCTTCCGTCCGGATAGGGCCGGGATCGGTGTGCAGGCGTCGCTTCCTGAATTCCCGCAATCCGTCGTCATCGTTTCTCCAAGGAGGCAAAGAATGAACCAGAAGCTTGTCAAGAACCTGCTGGCCGCCTCGGTGGCCTCGCTCATGTTCGGCGCGGCCGGCCAGGCCGTGGCGGGCAGCCACTCCAACCCCGCCGCCAATGTCACCGACTCCTCCGGTGCCGTGGTCATCGACGGTTCCGGCGAGTGCGTGCGGACCTCGAGCTGGGCGCCCGAGTACGTGCGCCATTCGCAGTGCGCCGGCTACATCGAAGAAACCGCCGAAGCGCCCGAGCCGGATCCGGAACCCGCTCCGGCCCCGAGCCCCGAGCCGGAATTCGAAACCACGACCCTGAGCGCCGAAGTGCTGTTCGAATTCGACAGCGCCGAGCTGCGTTCCGAAGGCCGTGCCGAGCTGCGTGACCTCGTGGCCGACCTGACCGCCGAGGGTGCCTCCTATACCTCCGTGCTGGTCGAGGGCCACACCTGCACGATCGGTCCGGCGGACTACAACCAGGGCCTGTCCGAGCGTCGCGCGCAGAGCGTGGCGGACTTCCTCGCTTCCGAGGGCATCCGCGAGAGCGACATCGAGTCCATGGGGCATGGCGAAGACCGTCCCGCCGCGGACAACGACACCCGCGAAGGCCGCGAGGCCAACCGTCGCGTGGAAGTGACCTCCGACGTGGAGCGCCGGGTCGACTGATCGACCCCGTTCCGGACCGGAGTGCCGGACCCCCGGCCGCTTTCGCGGTCGGGGGTTTTTTTGTGTACGCTCCCGGGAAATCGGGATGACCGCCGAGCGCGTGTTGTCCACTGCCGCGACAGGGAGGGTCATGCCAAGCGCATTCCGCCGGGGTCCGAATTCGCGCCGTACCACCTGCTTCCGGTCGGTCGCGGCCTTCTTCGCGCTCGCCTGGCTGCTGGTCGGGTTGCTGCTGTCGGTTGTCCCCGCGCACGCTGCGGACGAGCCGTGGCGGGTGGCCGTGGCGGAGACGGGCTGGCCCCCGTTCGAGTATCTCGACCATCGGGGCGAGTGGTCCGGGCTGACCGCGGATTACCTGCGCCTGATCGCCGAGCGCCAGGGTCGTGAGCTGGAGACAGTCGTGTTCCGGGACTGGGACGCGGTTCTGGAGGCGGTGGAGGTCGGAGACGCGGACGTCGCGGGTTCCTTCGCGCGGGTCGAGGGTCGCGGCGACGCGCTGAACTACACCGAAAGCTATGTCGACAATCCCGTGGTTCTGGTCACTCGGCGGGACTCCGAAGACCTGCGTCGTCTGGAGGACCTCGCGGGCCGCAGCCTCGCGGTCGAGCGCGGTCACGCCCTGGATCAGCTGATCCCCGACGCCTATCCGCAGATCGACCTGCAGCGCTTCGCCGATGCAGAGGACGCGCTGCAGGCCGTGGCGACTGGCGAGGCGGAGGCATGGGCCGGCAGCCTGCTGGTGATGGCCTGGGTCGCAGAACGCCATGGCCTCGCCAACCTGCAGGTGCGCGGGCCACTGCCCTTTGCCACCGGCTCCCTGCGTTTCGTGACCGGGCCGGAGGATGCGGCGCTGCGGGATACCCTCGACCGGGAACTGGAGGCGATGGACAAGACCACCCACGCCGAGCTGCGGCGTCCGTGGATGGCGGACGCGGTGACGGCCTGGGGCACCGGACGGCTGGTCGAGCTGACCGACGAGGAGCGCGCCTGGCTGGGCGAGCACGGCGCAATCCGCTACGCCGCCACCCCGGACTGGCCGCCGTTCGACGACCTCGGCCCCGAGGGCCAGCATCGGGGGATCAGCGCGGACTTCCTCCGGCACGTGGCGGAACGCACCGGGCTGGTCTTCGAGCATGTACCGGTGGACTCCTGGAGCGAGGCCGTGCGCCTGTTCCGGGACGGCGAGGTCGATCTGCTGACCAGCGTGCAGCGGACCCCGGAACGTGATGAGTTCATGGACTTCACCCGGCCTTATCTGGAGATCCCGCTGGCGCTGGTGGCCACGGTGGACGGCCCGTCCGTCGGGTCGCTGTCCGATCTGGCCGGTCGGAGGGTCGCGGTGCTGGCCGATTCGGGGATGCTGGCCGATCTGCGGCGTGAGCAGCCGGACGCGGAGATTGTCGAGCGCCCCTCCACCGATGCGGTGCTGCGGGCGGTGGCCGATGGCGATGCCGAGGTCGCGCTGGACAACCTGCTGGTGGTGGCGGGGCCGGTCAGGGCGCGCTACGCTGGATTGCTGGAGGTCGCTTCCACCGTCGATGGCGCGGACGAGCGCCTGCGCCTCGCGGTGCAGCCCGGCGAGGACCGCCTGCGCGAGATCCTCGACCGGGGCCTGGACAGCGTGACCCCGGCCGAGGCGGCGGCGATCCAGCAGCGCTGGACCACGATCACCATCGAGGAGGACATCGACTGGGGGCGGGCCCTGCGGCTGGCCGCCCTGGTCGCCGGGGTCGCCCTGGTGATCCTCGCCATCGTGCTGTATTTCAATCGCCGCCTGCGCCGGGCCTATGCCGATCTGGAGGCCGCCCAGGCGCAGCTGGTCGAGTCGGAGAAGATGGCGGCACTGGGTTCCCTGGTGGCCGGCGTGGCACACGAGATCAACACCCCGCTGGGCGTGGCGATGACCACGGATTCGCAGCTCAAGTCGGATCTGGACACGTTGCAGCGGCGCTACTCGACGGGCGAGATGACCCGTTCCGATCTGGAGCGGCTGCTGGAACGCGCGCGTGAAGGCCACGACATCGTGGCCTGGAACCTCGAACGCGCCGCCGGTCTGGTGCGCGATTTCAAGCAGGTGGCGGTGGACCGCCAGCGCGACGAACGGCGCGAATTCGAGCTGCGCGGTTTTGTCGACGAGGTGCTGCACGGGCTGTCGCCGCGCCTGTCACGGTCCGGGGTCGAGGTGGAGAACGCGATTCCGGAAGGCGTGATCCTTGATTCGTGGCCGGGCTCCCTGTCGCAGATCCTGACCAACCTGCTGATCAACGTCGAGGAGCATGCCTGTCCCGAGGGGTGCCGGGTGTGGCTGCGTGGCCGGGTGCTGGACGACGACCGGGTGGAAATCGAGTGCGCCGACGAGGGGCGGGGCATGGATGCCGCGACGTGTGCCCGGGTGTTCGAGCCCTTCTTCACGACCCGTCGCTCTCAGGGGGGCAGCGGGCTCGGGCTGCACATCGTCTGGAACCAGGTGACCGGGCGCCTGGGCGGCAGCGTACGTGTGGAGAGCGAGCCGGGTCAGGGCGCCCGCTTCATCCTGCGTCTCCCCCGGCGGGGCGGGCCTGCCACGAACTGAATTCGTCGGCCGGCAGGGCAGGGGCCCACAGAAAGCCCTGCCCCTCGTCGCAACCCATGCTCAGCAGCAGGTCGCGCTGCGCCGGGGTCTCCACCCCTTCGGCGATCACCCGCATGCCCAGATGATGCCCCAGCTCGATGATCGCACGGGTGATGCTGCGCGCGTCCTCGCTGGTGTCCAGCGGGGTGATGAAGGCGCGGTCGATCTTCAGGCGGTCGGGGTGCACACGCCGCAGATAGGCCAGGGACGAGTAGCCGGTGCCGAAGTCGTCGATCGCCAGCTCGAGGCCCAGCTCGCGCAGGGCGTCCAGGCTGGCCATGCTGGAGTCCACGTCTTCCATCAGCACGGTTTCGGTGATCTCCATTTCCAGCGGGGCCTCCAGCGGCTCGTGGCGGCGCAGCAACTGGCGCAGGCGGGCGGGGAATCCCTCGTCCGCCAGCTGCATCGCGGACAGGTTGACGCTCAGCCGGCAAGGGCGGTCGTAGCGACGGGCCAGCGCACGCTGGTATTGCAGCGCGAGTTCCAGCACCCGTTCCCCGATCGGCCGGATCAGGCCGGAGGATTCGGCGATCGGGATGAACTCCGCAGGTGACACCAGTTCGCCCTGGCGACGCCAGCGCAGCAGGACCTCCGCACCCACGGTCTCGCCGGTGGCCAGGTCGATCTGGGGCTGGAACCACGGCATGAGCTCGTCGCGTTCCACCGCGCCCCGCAGGTCCTGGAGCAGGTTCAGGCGACGCGCCAGCCCCTCGTCGATGGCACGCGAATAGGCCGCGATTTCGCCCGGGTGGTCGCGCCGTGCCAGGCCCAGGGCCACGTCGGCGTTGCGCAGCAGGGTCTCGGCGTCGGTGCCGTCCTCCGGGTAGCGCGTGAACCCGGCACTGATCTCCAGGCGCAGCGGTGTGTCCACGATATCGAAAGGGTCGGCAGTGGCCTGGAACAGGCGTTCCGGCGGGGTGTCGGCCGGCAGCAGGAGCGCGAAGGTGTCGCCGCTGATGCGCGCAGCTGCCCGGGCCTCGGGGAAATGCTCGACCAGCCGCTGCCCCAGGGCCACCAGCAGGCGATCCCCTGCGGCGCGACCCAGCACCGAGTTGAACTCGCGAAAGCGCACGATGTTCACCATCGCGATCTGCAGGTTCGGCGGTTCCGCCGGTGTGGTGCTGCGCTGGATCATGGCATCCAGCTGCTGGGCGAACAGTGCGCGGTTGCCCAGCCCGGTCAGGGTGTCGAAGTAGGCCAGCTGACGGGTGCGCTCGTACAGCGACAGGTTGTCCAGCGCCACCCCGAGATTCATGCCGAAGACCTGCAGCAGCTGGCGCTCGACCGATTCCAGTGGCCGCCCCACATGCAGCCAGATGACCGCCGTGGCTTCGTGTTCACCCGAGCCGATGTGCACGAACAGATCGCCGTTGCCGTCATCGCCCATGCCGCGTTCCAGGCAGCGGCGGATCGCCGACACGGGCATGCCCGACCCCTGGCTGTCCAGGGCCTCGCCCGGGGCGGCGTCGATGCCGGCGACCGCCAGCAGCCGCGGGGGGTCGGTGCCTTCGACCACCGCGCCATGCGGCGCGACATCCAGCGCGCGGGCCAGCTGCTGCAGCATGTTTTCGGCAAAGCGGCGCCGTTCACGGTCGCGCAGCAGCAGCGGCACGGTATCGACGATGAAGCGCAGGCCTTCCTCGCTGCGGTGCACCATCATCAGGTCACGGTAGGCGCGCAGGGCCGCCAGCGTGGTCGCGTACAGCCGCTCCGCGCTGAGCTCGGTCTTGACCCGGTAGTCGTTGATGTCGTAGTCCGCGATGACCTGGTATTCGGGTGCCAGCCCCGGGTAGCCGGTGCGCAGCACGATGCGCACGTCGCGGTTGCCGATCTCCTCGCGGATGCTGCGCACCAGTTCCAGCCCGGCGTGGTCGTCTTCCATCACCACGTCGAGGAACACCAGCGCGATGTCGTCCTGCTGCTGGAGCACGCGCCGCCCTTCGGCGGCGGAGTAGGCGCTGAGGAACTCGAGCGGGCGTCCCTGAAAACGGACGTCGCCCAGGGCGAACCGGGTCGCGCGGTGTACCTCGGGCTCGTCGTCGATGATCAGCACCCGCCAGGCGCGTTCTTCGGTGGCGGCGGCGGGCGGATCCTCTTCGCGGAAAAGCGGCGGTTCGGTGGAATCCGGCAAGGGGCCCTCCGGTGTGTCGGGGCAACTCCCGCAAGTATCGCACGGGATATCCCGGGGTAACAGGTGCGTGACCCGCAGATCCGGGCCGGAGCGAGGTCAGCGCTCGTGGCGGTAGATCAGGTCGATCGTCTGGCCCGCGCTGCCCGAGGAAGTCTCCACGCTCAGCGAGCGGGTGAGTTCGTAGCGCAGCAGCACCCGCGAGGTGTTGTCGAACAGCCCGACCGTGTAGCGCAGCAGCAGTCGTGGCGACAGGTACAGCCCCAGGGTCAGCGCGCTCTGGTCGAGGCCGGCATCGGTGTCCAGCTCCACCTCGTCCAGGCCCAGTTCCGAGCCGATGCGCTGGGTGATCATCGCCCCCTGTTCCAGTCCCCAGCCGGCGGCGGCCGCGGCCAGCATGTTGCCGTCGGATTCCGACGCCCCGGACAGCGGTCGGCCGGTCAGCAGGTAGGACAGGGCCTCGGTCTCGTCCATCGGCGGCTCGGAAAAGATCCGGCTGCGCAGGGCCTCCGGGGTGCCACCGATCTCCAGGCCCACGGTCACGTTGTATTCGGGCACCCGGCGTACTGCGCGCAGGTCGAGATCGGGCGCCTCCGGCGGCCCCTGGAACAGCAGGATGCCGCGGTCGATCTGCAGGTCCTGGCCGTAGGAGGTGTATTCGCCTTCGGGGATGCGGATCTCGCCGAACATCTGCGTCGGGCGTCCGGTGACCTGTTCCACATCCACTTCGCCGGCAAAGCGGGCCGTCAGGCCGAAGCCGTCGAAGCGTACGTCATCGCCCAGATGCAGGCGCACGCGGATATCGATGGGAAACGCCGCCGTACGCTCCTCTTCCTCACCGACGATGACCTGGTCGCCCGATACCCGCACCGCGCCCGGCGGCAGGTCGGGCGGGCGCAGGCGCGCCCACGGCACGCTGATACCGCCACGGATCGCCAGGCCCTCGTCCGGGCGGAAGCGGATGCGCAGGGCCGGATCGATCAGGGCCTCCGCATCGGCGCGGTTGACCGCCAGGAAGTCTTTCCCGTCGACCCGCAGCAGGACCTGCGGGCCGTCCTCGCCGAGATCGGCGCGGCCGTCGAGGTCGATCCGGCCCTCGCCGGACTCCAGTGCCCCGCTGATGGTCATCTCGCGCGCGGACAGGACATCGGCGCGCAGCTCCGGGATCGCCACGTCGATGCCCGCCTCGGGGATCGCGACCCCGCCGTCGTGGAAGCGCAGGCCGCCCTCCACCAGCGGGTCCTCCAGCGGACCGTCCAGCTCCAGCGCCAGCTCGAACGCGCCACGCAGGTTCTCGATCTCCGGGCTGGTGGCCGCGAGCCAGGCAAGATCCTCCAGCCGCGCCTCCAGGTCGCCCTGAATGCCCGTCACCCCGTCTTCCTCGCGCAGGGCGATATCGGCCCGGGCCATGCCGTTGTCGAGGAAGTCCAGGCGAAGCTCGGCATCCACGTCCCGGTCGCGCACCCGGGCCGTCAGCCGGGTGTCCCGCCACGGGATCTCCTGCAGAAGGTCGTCTCCGTCGCGTACCTGCAAAACGCCATCGCTCGGGGTGACCGCGAGATCCGCATCCAGCCGGCCGTCGGCATCCAGACGCCCGTCGGCCTGCGCATCCACGGTGCCCTGCAGAGCCAGCTCCGGCGGCAGCAGCGGTTGCAGCCAGGCCAGGTCGATGGCTCCCAGGCGGGCGGCGAAGCTCGCCTCCCCGGAGGGATCCAGGCGGCCTTCGGCGCAGATCTCGCCGCCGTCGCGTTGCAGGCACAGCCGTTCCAGGCGCGCCGACTCGGGACCGCCTTCCACCGCCACCGGCCTCGCCAGTGACCAGCGGCCGGCGAGCGGCTGGTCGAGCGCGAGCTGCTGGATGCGACCCCTCCAGTGCAGCGCTTCGGTGTCCAGACCGCCATCCACGGCCAGCTCCAGCTGGCCGAATTCGGCGGCCTCCAGATCCAGCCGCGCCCGATGCTCGCCGGCGGTGCCATCGGCGCTCAGCCGCAGGCGTTCGATCAGGGTCTGCTCCGCGCCGGTGACCCCGTGCAGGTTCAGGTCGATCTCGGCCGGGGCGGTCTCCGCGAGCCCGGTGTTCGCCTCCAGTTCCAGCCGTTCCAGGGCGAAGTCCTCGTAACGCAGTTGCGCGCCGCGGCCGCGGGCGGTGATCCGCGGGGCCTCGCGTTCGCCATGCAGGCGGGCATCCAGCTCGAGTTCGCCACCCAGTCCCGGCATCAGGGCGTCCAGCCCGGGTGCCTGCAGCGCGAGGTCCAGGTCCAGGGTGTCGGCCACGCGCCCCGCGATCCGGGCCCGGTTGTCCCCCAGCCCGAGTACGAGCTCGCGGATGTCGAGGATCTCGTCTTCCAGGCGCAGTTCGCCGCTCCCGGACACCGGCTGCTCGCGCAGATGGCCGTCGAGCCGGCGGATGCGGGCCTCCACCGTCGGTCCGTCTTCCGGGTCCAGCCGGCCCGCGGTGTGCAGGTCCAGTGCGACGCGCCCGGGGAAATCGGGGGCGGCCAGGCCGGGATCGAGCTCGCGCGCGCGCAGGTCGAGGTCCCAGTCCAGGCCGGCGCCGTAGCCCACCTCGCCGCTCAGGCCCAGGTGCGCTCCGGGGTCGCTGCGCAGGTTGAGCTCACGGATGCGGGCGCGCTGGGCATCCAGCTCCACGCGGCCGTCGCCGCGCACCCCGACCCCCTGTGCGCTCGCCTCCAGCGCGGTCAGCGCCAGGCCGGCATCGAAATCGGCCTCGGCCGGTGCCAGGGCGCCGGTCAGGGCAAGCCGCAGGCGGTCCAGCCGGGCATCGGCATCGGGCCGGAACTGCGCCGCATCCACTCCCTCGAGGTCGAGGTCCAGGGCGAACGGCCAGCGGGTCTCGGGATCATCGGCCGCCGCCTGCAGCCCGTCCAGGTGCCCCTGCAGGCTCAGGCGGGCATCGCCCAGGCGGAACTGGCCCTGTTCGAAGCGGGCCCGGCCTTCGGCCAGCTGCAGGTCGAGTTCTCCGGTCAGCGGCTGGTCTTCGAAATGGCCCTCCAGTTCGGTGAGGGTGACGGCGGCCTCCAGCGCGGCCAGCGGATTCTCAGCCGCCAGTGGCAGGCGTCCCCGGCTGGTCGCGCTCAGGCGCCGGATTCCGGCATCCAGCTCCGGCATGTCGTCCAGTGCCGACTCCAGCGCCGCGAGGTCGAGATCGTCCAGATCCAGTCCGAGGTCCCAGGTGAGGTCATCGGCGAAGCCCGCCTCGCCGCTGATGGCGAGGTTCCCCGCCGCGGAGCGCAGATCCAGGGTCTCCACGCGTGCGGACTCCAGGTCGCCGTGGGCCACCAGCTGCAGGTCCAGCGCGGGCCACGGGTCCAGCCGTGCACCGGTGGCCAGTGCCAGATCCCAGTCGTCCGGGGTGGCATCCGCCTGCAGTCGTCCGGCGTGCAGCGTCAGCCGGGTGTCGGGTTGCAGCGCCAGCGCGAACGCCTCCCAGGCGTGTTCCAGCTCCAGCGCGGGGGCGTCGAACGGGTCGTGCAGGGTGGCGCGGGTCTCCATTGACGGGCCGGCCTCCACCCGGTGGTTCAGGCGCAGGCTGCGCAGTAGATCACCTTCCAGCTCCAGCACCCCGGCGACGTCCTCGCGTTCCAGCCATTCGCCGGCCGCCTCGGGCAGCCCCAGCCGCCAGCGTCCGCCGGCCTCCAGCGGGAATTCGCCGTCGGCCTGCAGTCGGGCGTGCAGGTGCAGCCGCAGGTCCGGATCCGGCAGGGCCACGTCCAGATGATGCAGGTGCAGTTGCGTATCGCGGGCGCTGGCGCGGGCCTCCAGGTGCGTGAGGGCGAACAGATCCTCGCCGGTCCGGGTCACGCGCAGATCGGTCAGCCACAGGCGGTCGACATGGAGGCCCAGCAGCGGGATGGCGATGCGCTCGGGCAGCTCGAAGGCCGGCGGATCTTCCATCTCCTCGGGCTCGGGCACCTCGTCCGGTGCCTCCGGCAGATCCACGCGCAGGCCGCGCGCGCCCAGCTCGGCCATTCGCACATCCAGGGCCAGCAGCCCGGCGATGTCCAGGGCCGCGCGGGCCTCGTCCACCGTGATGTTCGGGCCCTCGGGCAGATCCAGGGTCAGTCCGCGCACGGACAGGCCGCGGAACAGCGTGCCTTCCACCTCCGTGATGGCGAGATCCACCGGGGCATGGCGTTCGCCCTGTTCGGCCAGCCAGCGGGTGCCGGATTCGGTGGCCAGCAGGGTGACCACGGCGGCCACCAGCCCCGCAAGCAGGACCAGCAGCACCCCCAGGCCGCGGACCCCGATGCGCAGCCAGCGCTTCACAGATCTGGCCCCATGGAGAAGTGGATGCGGAAGTCATCGTCGGAGTCCGGTCCGTGGGCGATATCCAGACGGATCGGACCGACCGGCGAGCGCCAGCGTACGCCAACACCCGCGCCGTAGACCGTGTCGAAGTCGGAGAAATCGTCGAAGGCGTTGCCGGCGTCCACGAAGACCGCGGCGCTCCAGTCCCCGAACACCGGGATCTCGTATTCGGCGCTGCCTACCAGCCGGTGCCGCCCGCCGATCACGTCGCCGTCCTCGTTCTTCGGCCCCAGCCGCTGGTAGCCGTAGCCGCGGATGGAGCCGTCGCCGCCGGCGTAGAAACGCAGGGAACTGGGCAGCTCGCGTACCGAATCGACCTCGGTATAGCCGGCATCGGCGCGCAGCAGCGCGCGTCCCGGTCCCAGACCGCGGATGTAGCGGGCGTTGCCGCGCACCTGGGCGAAGCTGGTGGTGGAGACGAGTTCCTCCGCGGCCCCCTGGACCGTGCCCTCCAGACGGTAGCCCCGGCGCGGGGTCATCGGGTCGTCGGCCTCGGTCCGGCTGACGCGGTAGGAGGGGATCAGCAGTCGGGAGGTGTCGGTCTGGTCGCCGACGGTGTAGTCCTCGTACTCGTAGCGCACCATCTCGGTGGTCTGCCAGCCGGAGTCGCGCTGCAGTACGCGGCTGGTGCCCAGCTGGAAGCGGTCGAACTGCTGGGTGCCGGTGTCCTCGGTGCGCCAGGAGGTGAACAGGTTCAGGCGTTCGCGCAGCGGATCGCGCAGCGGGATCTCGTAGTTGAAGGCCACGCCGGAACGCACGGGCGAGGCCTCCACCTCGCCGGTATAGCGGTGACCGCGGCGGTTGGCATAGCGGTTTTCCATGCCGAAGCGGGTGCGCGGGCCGATGTCGGTGGAATAGCCGATGCCGGCCTCGAAGGCCAGGCGGTTGCGCGGTTCCAGTTCGACCATCACCGGTACGCGGCGCTCCTCGGCCTCGTCACGCAGCGGGCGCACGCGCACCGATTCGAAATAGCCGCTGTTGTTGAGATTGCGCTGCAGTTCGATGATCCGCGCCGAGGCATAGGGCTCCCCGGGTTCGAACGGCAGCAGACGCTGCATGAAACGCCCGCGCAGGATGTCCTGCTCGATGCGGATCTCGCCCAGCTGGTAGCGCGGGCCGGTATCCATGTGCAGGCGGATGGAAGCGGTACGCTCTTCGGTGTCCACCTCCAGGCGGCGCATGGTGAGCTCGGCATCGAAATAACCGCGTTCGGCGGCCACCCGGGTGAGGCGCGAACGCAGGGCCTCGTAGCGGTCATGGCGCAGCACGTCGCCGGTGGCGATCTGTGTCTGCATCAGGATGGCTTCGAACGCCGGGTCCATGCGCCCCTCGCCGGTCACCTGCAGGTCCAGCCACTCCACCGTGGTCGGCGGGCCGGGGTCGAAGTCCAGGTTCAGGGTCCAGCAGGGGCCGGCATCTCGGTCCAGCGACAGTTCCAGCTCCGGATGGTAGTAACCGATGGCGCGCAGGGCCTCCCGGGCGCGCTGTTCGCTGTCGCGCAGCACCCGGCTTTCGCGGAATTCGGGCAGCTCGCAGCGCTGGCGCGCGATGTTGAGGGTCGCCTCGATGTTGTCGCGCTGTTCGGCGGTGCCACCATCCAGCGCCAGGCGAGGGCGTTCGTCCCCCGCCGCCGGTGCGGCCAGCAGGAGCTGCAGCGCGAGCAGGGCCGCGAGGCAGGGACGGCACAACCGGGCGGGAACGGGGATGGAAGTCATCGATGGCGGGTCACGCGATCACGGGGCAAGGGCCGAATGGGTGTCGACAGGCCTGAGGATCTCTCTTCCGAGTCCCGACACGGGCTGCGGGTTCCGCGCTCGCTCGTTTCCTGCGAGGGTCAGCCGCTCGGGCAGTCGACGCCGCTTTCCCGCGAGAATACCACCAGATGGGAGAAATCCAGGCGCAGGCGGACATGCTCCCCGATCACGAAGTTGTCGTGCGACGGTGCCATGCACTGTACGCTGAGGCCATCGGGCAGGCGCAGGGTGTAGAGGAAATCCGCGCCGCGGAAGGCCTTGTCCAGCACCTCGGTGCGGACCTCCCCGTGCTCGTTGTCGATGGCGATGTCGTCCGGACGTACCAGCACGTCCACCGCGGTCCCCGGGGGCAGTGCCTCCGACAGCGGGCCCTGCAGGTGGCCCAGGGCAGTGTCGACCTGATTGCCGGGTTCCACCATGCCGGGGATCAGGGTGCCTTCGCCGATGAAATCCGCGACGAAGCGGTTGGCCGGCCGGTGATAGAGGTTGTAGGCGCTGTCCAGCTGGGCGATGCGCCCCTCGTGGATGACGGCGATGCGGTCGGCGAAGGCGAACGCTTCGTTCTGATCGTGGGTTACCAGGATCGCCGTGGTGTTCTCCGCGCGCAGGATCTCGCGCACCTCGCGCGCCAGTTCGCCGCGCAGCTCGACGTCCATGCTGGAAAAGGGTTCGTCCAGAAGCAGCAGGCCCGGGCGTGGTGCCAGGGCACGGGCCAGGGCGACGCGCTGTTGCTGCCCCCCCGACAGCGCGTGTGGATAGCCTGGTTCATAGCCGATCAGGCCGACCAGCCGCAGGAGCTGTCGCACCCGTTCGTCCTGCTTCGCGCGGCTCCAGTGGCGGATGCCGAAGCGCAGGTTGTCGCCTACCGTCAGATGCGGGAACAGGGCGAAATCCTGGAACACCATGCCCACGCCGCGCTTTTCCGGAGGCACGGTGAAACCGGGGTCGCTCATCGTTCGACCGTTCATGCGGACCTCACCGCGCATCACCGGCTCGAAGCCGGCGATCGCGCGCAGCAGGGTCGTCTTGCCGCAGCCCGAGGGCCCGAGGAGGCAGCCGATCTGGCCTTCGGGAAGCTGCAGTGACGCGTCGTGGACGACGGGCTGTCCGTCGTAGCCGATGTCGATGTGGTCGAGATCCAGAAGCGGTGTATGGGGTACCTGCATCAGCGGTCCTGTGCTTCGTCGGCGGACGGATTCATGGTGGCGCCGGCGGGCGCTGCCAGTGCTCGCGAACGTGGCCGGCGGCCGGGGTCCTCGGCAGGTTCGTCTGCCGGCGCGCCCTGGCCGGGGCGCGAGCGCCCGATGGTCGTCGACAGGAGGATAACCGGAACCAGCCCGACCAGCACGATGGCGAGCGCCGCGCTGGAGGACTCCCGCAGGCGCTCGTCCCCGGCCAGCTCGAAGGCCCGCACCGCCAGGGTGTTGAAGTCGAACGGACGCAGGATCAGCGTCGCCGGCAGTTCCTTGAGGACGTCGACGAACACCAGCAGCAGGGCGGTCAGCAGCGTGCCGCGCATGATCGGCATATGGACCCGCCACAGGGTCTTGACCGGGTGCAGCCCGAGCGAACGCGCGGCGTCGTCCATGCTCGGCTGGATCTTGCCCAGGCCGGCCTCGACGGTCTGCAGCGACACCGCGAGGAAGCGCACGGCGTAGGCGAACAGCAGCGCGAACACCGTGCCGGACAGCAGCAGCCCGGTGCTGACGCCGAAGGTGTCGCGCATGAAACTGTCCAGCGCGTTGTCGAAGGCCGCGAACGGGATCATGATGCCGATCGCGATCACGGTGCCCGGTACCGCGTAGCCCATGCCGGCGATGCGGACCGCCACGTGGGTGATCCGCCCCCCCTCCATGCGCTGGGCGTAGGCGAGCACGAGGGCCAGCGCGACCGCGATGATCGCGGCGGCGATGGCCAGCCAGAAGGTGTTGAACACCAGTCCGGCGAAACGCGGATTCATCCACTGGTCGGTGGTCTGGAACGCCCAGATGGCCAGCTGCACCGTGGGGATCAGGAAGCCGAACAGAACCGGCAGCAGGCAGGCGAGGAAGGCGCCGGAGGCCTTCCAGCCGCGCAGGCGGTAGCGCGGCAGCGTGGAATAGCGGCGACTGGTGTGGTGGAAGCGGGCCTTTGCGCGCGACCAGCGCTCCAGCAGGATCAGCACGAACACGAAGCTCAGCAGCACGGCCGCCAGCTGGGCGGCTGCGGCCGGGTCGCCGAGCCCGTACCAGGTGCGGAAGATGCCCGTGGTGAACGTGCTGACGCCGAAATAGGCCACGGTGCCGTAGTCGGCCAGTACCTCCATCAGTGCCAGGGTCAGCCCGGCGATGATCGCCGGACGGGCCAGGGGCAGGGCGACCCGCCGAAAGCCCTCCCAGGGGCCGGCGCCCAGAGTGCGCGAGACCTCCAGCACGCAGACCGACTGTTCCAGGAAGGCCGCCCGGCTGAGCAGGTAGACGTAGGGGTAGAGCACCAGCAGCAGCATGACCATGGCGCCGCCCAGCGAGCGGATCTCGGGGAACCAGTACTCACCGTAGCCCAGCCCCGTGAGCTCGCGGATCAGCCCCTGCACCGGCCCGGAAAAGTCGAGCATGCCGGTGTAGGTGTAGGCGATGATGTAGGCCGGCATGGCCAGCGGCAGCATCAGGGCCCACTGGAAGACCGAGCGGCCCGGGAACTCGCACATGCTGATCAGCCAGGCCACCGGCACGCCGATCAGCAGTACGCCGATCCCCACCCCGACCAGGAGTACCAGGGAGTTGGTGACGTAGTCGGCCAGCACCGTCTGGCGCAGGTGTTCCCAGACTTCCCCGGCGGGGATGAACACGTGTCCGAAAATCACCAGCACCGGCAGGGCGAGGACCAGCGCGGTGACCACCGCCACCAGCGACCACGGGCTGAGCGGCAGCCGCGGGCGGCGAAAGGCGGGCATGCGGGCCCCGGTGCTGGTGGTGGCTTGGGTCATGGAGTGCAAATAGTAAAGGTTCTTGTTTCGAATTCCATGGGTGCCCCCGTAGTCTGCGGGGAGTACGGCCACTGCTGTGCTCCGGGGGTCCACACGCAAGCGCCCCGACCACGGGGTGGCCGGGGCGTTGCCCGGGGCTCCGGCTCAGGCGGGATCAGCGCCAGCCGCCGCGGTCCATGATGCGCACGGCCTCGGCGTTGTTCTCGCCCAGGATGTACAGCTCGATGTCGTCGGAGACGAAATCGCCAAAGCCGGCGAGGATGTCGCTGGTCGGAACATCGTCACGGATCGGGTATTCCTGGTTGGCTTCGGCATACCACTCCTGAGCGGATTCCGATGTCAGGTACTCGATCAGCCGCACTGCGTTCTCCTGGTTGGGCGCGTGGGCGGTGACCCCGGCGCCGGAGATGTTCACGTGGGTGCCGCGGTCGTCCTGATTGGGCCAGAAGACCCCGATCTGTTCGGCCACTTCGCGATCACGCCCTTCGCCTTCCAGCATCATGCCGAGGTAGTAGGTGTTGGCGATGGCGATGTCGCACACGCCGTCGGCCACCGCGCGGATCTGGTCGCGGTCACCACCCTGCGGGCGCCGGGCCATGTTGGCCACGATGCCTTCCACCCATTGCTGGGCGGCATCTTCGCCCTCGCTGGCGATCATGGAGGCGACCAGCGACTGGTTGTAGACATTGTCGGAAGAACGGATGCAGATCCGGCCTTCCCACTGCTC
This sequence comes from Thioalkalivibrio sp. ALE21, assembly GCF_003208255.1. Taxonomy (NCBI): domain Bacteria; kingdom Pseudomonadati; phylum Pseudomonadota; class Gammaproteobacteria; order Chromatiales; family Ectothiorhodospiraceae; genus Thioalkalivibrio; species Thioalkalivibrio sp. ALE21. The sequence continues at coordinate 129,740 of NZ_QKMA01000004.1, read as the reverse complement.
GTCGGTCAGGGCCTCGTAGGTCGACAGCTCGGACGGGTCGACCCGGTCGGTGTGGTACATGATGGGCCGGGCGCGCATGGACAGGCCGAACCACTCGCCATCCGGGTCGCGGTAGCGCTCGGGGACGTTGTTCTCGAGGGTCGTGCTCTCGATGCCCTGGAGAACCCCGGCCGCGTGAGCCTGGTGCAGACGTCCGGCGTCCGTGGTGATGAACACGTCGGCGGGCGAATTGCGGCCTTCCTGCCGCAGCCGCTGGAGCAGAGCGTCGGCACCCCCGGTCACCAGATTGACCTCGATCCCGGTCTCGTCGGTGAAGTCTTCCAGCAACGGCTGGATGAGCTGTTCCTGGCGTGCGGAATAGAGGTTGACCTCTCCGGCGCCCGCGGCGCCGTTATCGGCGTCGGGGCCACAGCCGGCAAGCGGCAGAGTGACGGCCACCGTGGCGGCGGCACCGATGATCCAGTTCAGGGGGCGGGTCTGCATGGCCGTTGGTCCTCAGACGGTTGGTTTTTGTAGTTGATTCGCCATAAAAGCGAGAACGATTGTTATTTGTATTATCTTCCGTGGTCAAGTCCCATCATCCGGATTGTTTGTCGCGGCGGCCCGCCCCGGACGTGCACATCGATCGGTGTTTCCCTAATCTGAGACCCATGGACAAGCCACTGCCGCAGACCCCCGCCCCGCTGCCCGCCGCGCTGGAGGACGAGATCCGGTGCCTGTGGGAGGAGTTGGAACCCGCGGAAGGCGCAGTGCCGGACTCGCCCCCCGCCGAGCACCGGCCGCTGGCCTTCAGCCACTACCTGGCGCAGACGGTGCGGCGCCATCCGGCCTACCTGCTGGAGGCGCTGGATGCCGAGGGCCGCATGCCGGCCTGCACCGACGCGGACTTTCATGCGGCCCTGCAGGCCCGGGTGGACGCCGCGGAGGACGAGGAGGGCCTGCGCCGGGCTCTGCGCGAGACGCGCCACCGCGAGCTGCTGCGGATTGGCTGGCGCGACCTGGCCGGCGCGGCGGATCTGGAAGAGGTCATGCACGACCTCAGCCGCCTGGCGGACGGCCTGATCGGCGCGGCGCTGGAATGGCTGGATGTGCGTTACCGCGCGCGCCACGGCCAGCCACGCAGCGCCGAGGACGGTGCGCCGCAGTCGCTGGTGGTGCTGGGGCTGGGCAAGCTGGGTGGGGGCGAGCTCAATTTCTCCTCGGACATCGATCTGATCTTCGCCTTCGAGGACAACGGCGAGACCGATGGCGCGAAGCCGCTGGACAACCCGACCTATTTCCAGCGCCTCGGCCGGGCGCTGATCGCCGCGCTGTCCGAGGTGACCGCGGACGGCTTCTGTTATCGCGTGGACATGCGCCTGCGGCCGTTCGGCGACAGCGGGCCGCTGGTGATGCATTTCGACGCGATGGAGGACTACTACCAGGCCCACGGCCGCGAGTGGGAACGCTACGCGCTGATCAAGGCGCGGGTGATCGCCGGCGACGCCGAGGCCGGGGCACGCCTGATGCGTCGGCTGCGGCCGTTCATCTATCGCCGCTACCTGGATTACGGCTCGCTGGCCAACCTGCGCCAGCTCAAGCAGATGATCAACGACGAGTCCGCGCGCAAGGGGCGGTTCGAGGACGTCAAGCACGGCGAGGGCGGGATCCGCGAGATCGAGTTCATCGGCCAGGCCTTCCAGTTGATCCGCGGGGGACGCGATCAGGCCCTGCAGCGGCGCGACCTGCTGGGCGTGCTGGCGGTGCTCGGGGAGCGCGAGCTGCTGCCCGATTACGTGGTGGAACAGCTGGAGCGCGGTTATCGTTTCCTGCGGCGGGTGGAGAACCGCCTGCAGATGCTCAACGACCAGCAGACCCATCGTCTGCCGCGCGAGGGCGATGACCGCGCGCGCCTGGCGCTGGCCATGGGGTTCGAGGACGAGGGCAGTTTCGAGGCCGCGCTGGTACGCGAACAGCACCGGGTCCATGCCCATTTCGATCAGGTCTTCGTTGCCCCGCAGCGGGCCGGCGAAGAAAGCATGGAGGACTCGCCGGAGGCCGATCGCGAACAGCAGATCCAGCGGCTGTGGATGGGCACGCTGAACGAGGACGAGGCCCGTGAGGCGCTGGCCGGACTCGGCTTCAACGATCCCGGGTCGGCCTTCGCCGGCATCAATGATCTGCGCGAAAGCCCCGGGGTGCGGGCGATGAGCACCACCGGGCGTCAGCGTCTCGACCGGCTGATGCCGTTGCTGCTGGGGGCCATCGCCGAGCAGGACGCGCCCGACGATGTCCTGCCGCGGGCGCTGCAGCTGATTCGCACCATCGCGCGGCGCTCGGTGTATCTGTCGCTGTTGGTGGAAAACCCGCTGGCGCTGTCCCAGCTGGTGCGCCTGGTGGGCGCGAGTCCGTGGATCAGCGACCAGCTGACCCATCATCCCCTGCTGCTGGACGAACTGCTGGATCCGCGCGCGCTGTACGCTCCGCCGGACCGCGAGGGCCTGCAGGCGGAACTGGAGGACGAACTGGCCCGCTTCCCGGGGCAGGATCACGAGCAGATGCTGGATCGTCTGCGCCAGTTCAAGCAGGTGCAGACCCTGCGCGTGGCGGCGGCCGACATTACCGGGTTCCTGCCGCTGATGAAGGTCTCGGATCATCTGACCTGGCTGGCGGAGGTGCTGCTGGAACAGGTGCTGCACCTGGCCTGGGAGCACATGGTGCAGCGTTTCGGCGCGCCGCAGTGCGGCGAGGATGCCAGCGCCTGCCGTCCGGCGCGTTTCGCGGTCATCGGCTACGGCAAGCTGGGTGGCTTCGAGCTGGGCTACGGTTCGGATCTCGATGTGGTGTTCCTGCACGACAGCGATGACAGCGCCAGTGCGCGCACCGCCGGGCCGAAGGTGATCGACAACAGCGAGTTCTTTGCCCGGGTCGCCCAGCGGGTGGTGCATCTGCTGGGGGCGTTCACCGCCTCCGGGCGGCTGTACGAAGTAGACACGCGGCTGCGCCCCTCGGGTACGGCCGGTTTGCTGGTTTCCGGGCTGGAGGCGTTCCGTCGCTACCAGGACGAGTCGGCCTGGACCTGGGAACACCAGGCACTGGTGCGGGCGCGCTTCGTGGCCGGAGATCGGTTGCTCGGCGAGGACTTCGCCGCCCTGCGCCGGGAGGTTCTGACCCGTCCGCGCGATGCCGATGCCCTGCGCCGCGAGGTGGTGGAGATGCGCCAGCGCATGTTGACCGAGCACGCGTCGAAACCGGGCGATGGCTTCCACCTCAAGCGCGACCGTGGCGGTATCACCGATATCGAATTCATGGTTCAATACTGGGTTCTGGTTGCCGCGCACGAGTATCCGGCAGTGTGCGAATACCCGGACAAGATCCGCACCCTGGAGGCCCTGGGCGCCAGTGGCGTGATCGACGCCGGGTTCAGCAGCGAACTGGCCGATGCCTACCGCGATCTGCGCAACCGCATCCACCGTTTGACCCTTGCCGGGCGCGACGCCCGCGTGGAACAGCCGGATGCGGAGCTGGAGGCGGTGCGCGCGCGGGTGATGCGTGCCTGGGAGAGCGTATTCGGCGATGCCGATGTTGATGCTGCTTCCCGCGGCTGACCCGACGGAACAACACGAAACCGAGGACGCAAGCGATGTCGATGGCCGACCGGGACGGGGTGATCTGGCTGGATGGCGAGATGGTGCCCTGGCGGGATGCGAAGACCCATGTTCTGACCCACACCCTGCACTACGGGATGGGGGTGTTCGAGGGTGTCCGGGCCTATCCCACCGATCACGGGCCGGCCATCTTTCGTCTCGAGGATCACACGCGGCGCCTGTTCAACTCCGCCAAGATCCTCGGCATGACCCTGCCGTTCACCGCCGAGCGTCTGAACCGTGCACAACAGGCGGCGATCACCGAGAACAATCTCGAGAGCGCCTATCTTCGGCCGATGGCCTTCTTCGGTTCCGAAGGCATGGGCCTGCGCGCCGACAATCTCGAGGTGCACGTGATGGTGGCGGCCTGGAGCTGGGGCAGCTACCTCGGCGACGACGGCATCGAGAACGGCATCCGCATCCGTACCTCGTCGTTCAGTCGGCACCACGTGAACGTGACCATGTGCAAGGCCAAGGCCAACGGCAATTACATGAACTCGATGATGGCCCTGCAGGAGGCCACCCGCTGCGGATATGACGAGGCCATGCTGCTGGACACGGAGGGCTACGTGGCCGAGGGCAGCGGCGAGAACATCTTCATCATCAGCGGCGGCGTGATCTACACGCCGGACCTGACTTCGGCGCTGGACGGCATTACCCGCCGCACCGTGATCGAACTGGCGGCCGAGGAGGGCTTCCGCGTGGTGGAGAAACGCATCACCCGCGACGAGGTTTACATCGCCGACGAGGCCTTCTTCACCGGGACCGCCGCCGAGGTCACCCCGATCCGCGAGGTGGACGACCGGCCGATCGGTACCGGCAGCCGCGGCCCCATCACCGAACTGCTGCAGTCGCGCTATTTCGACGTGGTCCACGGCCGTGACTCGCGGCATCAGGACTGGCTGACCTACGTCTGAACGGCGCGACCCCGACCCGGAGCGAGACCCGAACCATGGTGAATCCCGATACCGCCAGCCATCAGGACCAGTACACGACCGCCAATGCCGAGACGACGGTACGCGTGACCCAGCGGGATCTCCCGCTGCACTGCCCGACGCCCGGCACGGCCCTGTGGGCTTCCCATCCGCGGGTGTTCATCCCGATCGACGAGACCGAGGACGGGCGCTACCAGTGTCCCTATTGCGGCACGATCTACATCCTCGAAGACGCCGCCGACTGATCCCCCCGCCCGGGCCCGGCACGATCCCGGACCCGGGCGCAGGTACGACCATGACCCTGCCCCCCCTGGATCAGGCCCGCGTGCTGGTCGCCGGCGATCTGATGCTGGATCGCTACTGGCACGGCGCGACCGACCGCATCTCGCCGGAGGCGCCGGTGCCTGTGGTGCACGTGCGCGACATCGAGCAGCGTCCGGGCGGGGCCGGTAACGTCGCCCTGAACCTGGCCGCGCTGGGCGGTCGTCCCGACCTGGTGGGGGTGACCGGGGACGACACGGCCGCGTCCGATCTGTCCGCATTGCTGGAGGAGGCGGGCGTTCGCTGCCACTTCCGGCGCCGGTCGGGGGCCGCGACCATCACCAAGCTGCGGGTCATCAGTCGTCATCAGCAGCTGATCCGGCTGGATTTCGAGGACGGTTTCCCCGGCGCCACGGCCGGTGACCTGATGGCGGATTTCGAACCGTTGCTGAGCGACTGCCAGGTGGTGGTGCTGTCCGATTACGCCAAGGGCGCGCTGCGCGACCCGCAGCCGCTGATCCGCGCGGCGCGGGCCGCCGGCCGCCCGGTGCTGGTGGACCCCAAGGGCACCGATTTCTCCGCCTACCGCGGCGCCAGTCTGGTCACGCCCAATCTCGCGGAACTGGAGGCCGTGGCCGGTCCCTGTCCGGACACGGCGGCGCTGGAGCGCGCGGCCACCGGTCTGCTCCGCGAGCATGGTATCGAGGCGTTGCTGGTCACGCGCGGGGCGGAGGGCATGACCCTGTTCCGTCCCGACCGGCCGCCGGTGCATCAGCCGGCGCGCGCCCGCGAGGTGTTCGACGTGACCGGTGCCGGCGACACCGTGATCGCGACCCTGGCGGCCGCGGTGGCGGCCGGCGAGACGCTGGAGGATGCGATGCATCTGGCCAACCTCGCCGCCGGGATCGTGGTCGGCAAGCTGGGCACCGCGACGGTCTCGCCGGACGAACTGCGCGTGGCGCGGCACGAGCCGGAGGGCGCCGGTCGCGGCGTGCTGTCCCGTGCCGGGCTGATGGCCGCGCTGCAGCGCGCGCGGGCTGCCGGCGAGCGCATCGTGATGACCAACGGCTGTTTCGACCTGCTGCATGCCGGGCACGTGGCTTATCTGGAGCAGGCCCGGGCTCGCGGCGACCGGCTGGTGGTGGCGGTCAACGATGACGCCTCGGTGCAGCGCCTGAAGGGCCCCGGACGACCGGTGACCCCGCTGGAGGGCCGCATGGCCGTACTCGCCGGGCTGGCGGCGGTGGACTGGGTAGTGCCGTTCGCCGAGGACACCCCTGCGGAGCTGATCGGCGAGGTGCTGCCCGACGTGCTGGTGAAGGGCGGCGACTACAGGCCGGAAGACATCGCGGGTTATGATGCTGTCACCGCGGCCGGCGGCCGGGTCGAGGTGCTGGACTTCGTCGACGGTTGTTCGACCAGCGCGGTGATGGAGCGTATCCGACAGGGCCATTACTGAGGCAACACCGACACATGAAAGTACTCTATCTCGTGGGCATGGGCCGCAGCGGCTCGACCCTGCTGGACATCCTGCTGGACGCGCACAGCCAGGTGCGTGCGCTGGGCGGGGTCCGGCGCCTGGCACATTATGCACGCAAGCATCCCTGCCCCTGCGGCGCGCCCAGCTTCCGGGCATGCGAGTTCTGGTCGGCGGTCAACGCCCGGCTGGAGGAGCGCCTGGGCTGCAATCTGGAGACCCTGGACGTGCATGCGCGCGACCCGGCGCGCTTCAACGAGCACAACCGCACGCTGTTCGAGGTGGTCTCCGAGGTCAGCGGGGTGCCGTTCGTGACCGACAATTCCAAGTCGGTGCAGCGCCTGCGCCGGCTGATGGCCGCGCCCGACATCGACGTGGTGCCCATCCACGTGCTGCGCGACCCGCGCGGGCGGGCGCAGTCGCTGCGCAAGCGCAAGCAGCAGAACTATATCCCCACCTTCTCCTATTCCCATCGCTCGCTGCGGCTGTACTACCTGCTGCGCAACGAGCCGCACATCGTGGTGAATTACGAGAAGCTGGCCTACGACCCCGAGGACCAGCTGCCGAAGCTGATGGAGCGCCTGGGGCTGGAGTTCGAGCGCCCGCAGCTGGATTCCTGGGCGGAGATGGCGCATCACAATATCGGTTCGGCGGATGTCTTTCGCAAGACCGAGGGCAGCGTGATCTGGCCGGACGATGCCTGGAAGCAGGTGATCCCACCGTACATGCAGCGCATCCAGAACGTGATCGCCTGGCCCGGACGCGTGGCCAACGACGCCAAGGAGCGTCGCTGGGGTCTGGACTGACGCACCCGCGTCGTCAGCGCCGGGTCAGCGCGCCTCGCTGACCTGCCGCAGCCACTCCCGGTCGCGCGGCGCGGCGCGCAGAAGACCGCGCGCCCCCGGCCGGGCAAAGGCCAGCGGCAGCGGATCGAGGATCCACAACGCATGGCCGTCGCTGCCCAGCATGCGCGGGTCCCGCCCGCGGAACCGGATCCCGTAGTCCCGCAGACCCGCCCACAGCGTCTCGGCTGCTTCCGGACCGGGCGGAGGGCCGCCGTCCGTCAGCGGGTGCATGTCCGGGATCGCCTCCTGGACCAGCCAGATCATGCCGCAATCCGCGGCGACCACCGCCACCGGCCGCGGCACCGCCAACCCCAGCCGCCGGAGGGTGAGCGCATGGCTCCAGACCCGACGTGCGGCCCGGCGGGTGAGGGCCGGTCGCAGCAGGGCGGGCAGGGTCTGCCAGGGTGCATCAATCCGCCGGGCCCGCAGCTCGTTGTTCGCCGGGGTCTCGGGCAGTTCGCCGGTCGCGTACAGCTGCCGGGCGATCTCGCCGGCCTGCTCGCGCGTGAGGCTGCGCCGGTCGTGGATGATCCCGAGGTCGTCGTTGCGAAAGCGCGGATAGTGTTTCCAGCCCCGTGCCGCGCGGTGCGCCACCCGGCGGGCGTGGCGGACGCGGGCGTGGCGCAGTGCCCGCAGGAAACGTTCCAGTTCGGCCTCGCTCGGGTCCCAGCCGCGCAGCTCGTGGTAGAGCCGGAAGCCCTCGCGGATGCGCGCCTCGGGCACGCGGGTCTTGGACGCGTACAGCCGCTGCAGGTGGCGCAGGGCGGCTCGCCGTCCGAGGGCGGCTCCACGCTGGCGTACCCGGTCCCCGTCGATCGCGTACAGCTTTCCGTCGCGGGGGATGAAGTTCAGCCAGTTGAGATCGTTCTGCACGACGCCGGCGCGGTGGTGTTCGGCCAGGGTGGCCAGCAGCCGGGCATGGGCCTCGTGGCCGGGGTCGCCGCCGGGCGGTGGCCAGGGGGTATCCGCCTCGACCAGATCCAGAACCAGCAGCCACGCGCGGTATTGCGGGCAGTAGCCGGCGTGGTGCAGCGCCGGCGCCGGCACGCCGGCCGCCTCCAGCCGGCGTGCCCCGCGGGTGCCACGGCGCCATTCGGCCCACTGCGCGATGCGCCCGAGATAGAACTTGGCGACCACCACACGGCCGTCCGCCAGCCGGGCGCGAAAGATCCGCCGCTTGCCCGGGTACTCGTGGAGGCAGTCCTCCAGCGCGAGGGGGCCGAGCCCGGCGATTTCCGGGCGGTCACCCGTTTGCGGCGTTGGGGCCATCGAATTCGTAGCCCAGCAGGTCCAGGTCGCGGCGGTAATGCTGCGCCACCATCTCCGCCAGGGTGTCGTCGTAGTAGCTGCGGTAGTCGTCGCGTCCGCTGGCGCGGCGCAGATGCGGAAGCTCGGGCGTCGGGATCCCGATGCGCTGACAGATCGTGGCGAAATCCTCGTGCAGGTTCTCGTAGCGGCCGATGAAATCCACGATCACCCGCCCCTGCAGATCCACGATGTATTCGTGCTGCAGCTCCGCCGAGGTGTCCAGCATGTAGTCGTACGGCCGTTCGGGGTCGAATTTCAGCCGCAGGAAATCGCCGAAGGTGCTTGTGCCCTCCAGTACTTGGGGCTTCTCCCGCTGGATGTGGTGCCAGGAGCTCACCTGCAGATCCCAGGGATTGCGCACGATCGCGCACTTGAACAGCTCGCGGTAGACCGGCTCCGGCAGCATCTCCTTCGCCGCGATCGCCTTCGCGTGCCGCGGAAACTTCAGCCCCAGCTTGTGCCGCGGCCGGGTCAGCTGACTGACCTGGCTGGCCGCCCACAGCGGAATGCTGTACCAGCCGCCCCAGCGATACGGCCGCAGCGCCGCCCGGATGCTGGTCCCGCCCGTCTTGGCGATGTGCACGAACAGGAAATTCTTGCGATAGGAAATCAGCATAAATCGGGGTTCGGCTGCGAACGGTCGCGGTATTGTAACCGCGGGCGCTTCAGGAGTCCGCGGGGTTGCGCCGCGCGTTCAGTGAGCGCAGGGCATGGAGTACGGCCTCGTCGGCGTCCCGCCGCGAGGACTGGCGGCGCAGCCAGTCGCGGTGCACGAACTGGATCTCTCCGACGACCTGCGATACCCCGGCCAGACGGGCCACCGCCAGCCGATGGTTGCCGTTCGCCACCTTGATGAATTCGCCCTCCGGGCCGATGGCCACGCCGATCTCGTCCTTGCCCAGACCGGCGACGTATCCGTTCTCCGCCATGTTGCGGGCGAGGCCACGGTACCGCTCGAGGTACTTGTCCAGTGAGCGCGCGATCTTCTCTTCGGCCTGGTCCTCGGTTTTTCCACGGGCCCGATAGTAGCGATGCAGCGCCTCGATGTGTTCGGAGCGGCTGCGTTCTTCGTCCAGTAGATGTTCCAGCAGGGCGTAGATCGGGTGCAGGTCGAAGGGTTCGGTCCGCCGGTGCCACTGCCCGCGACGCACGCGGCGGGGCAGGAACAGCCCGTCCAGGAAAAACCGGGCCTTGGATGCCGGATCGCGCTTGGCGAGGTAGCGCCGGAGTTCCCGGGTGGGCAGGTCGACGAGGACGGGCGGTTTCATGGGGTGTGTGTTTCCGGATTGGTCGTTGGCGCGATGCCCAGCGCCTCCAGATAGGCGCGGGCGCTCGTTTCGACGGTGTAGTTGGCGACGGCCTGTTGCAGCAGCCCCGGTTCGATGGGTGCCTCCAGCCCGCGGGCCATCCCTTCGGCCAGCGCGGAGGTATCGCCCATCGGGACGAGCGGGCCGAGGCGGCCCCCGGCGAGGATGTCGCGCGGACCGCTCGGGCAGTCGGTGGCCACCACCGGTGTCCCGAGCGCCATGGCTTCGACCAGGACATTGGGCGATCCCTCGAAGCGGGATGACAGCACGAACAGGCTGGCAGCGCGCATCAGCGGATACGGATTGGAGCGGAAGCCCGCCAGATCCACATGGTCGGCGATGCCCAGTTCGCGCGTCAGGCCCTGCAGGCGGTCCCGCTCCGGTCCTTCCCCCAGGATGATGAGCCGGCAGGGTCGCCGGGCATGCAGCAGCGCGAAGGCCCGCAGGAGGGTAGCGAAATCCTTTTGCGGTCGCAGTCGGCCTACCGCCAGGATCACCGGTGTTTCGCTCCGTGTGGCCGCTTCCAGCCACGGATGCTCCGCGGCTTCTTCGGCCCTGGCACTCAGGGATGGCGAGATCACCGGGTTGGCGATCACGCGGAAACGCTCCGACGGGATGCCCCCGATGCGGGCGAGGTCGTCGGCCACCGGCGGCGCCACGGCAACGATGGCATCCGCCAGCGGGTACAGTCGCCGGACGGGGCGGTAACGCAGCCATCGCTGCAGGGCGGTCTTGTCGGCCAGCGAGCCGCTGAGGTGCATCCCCATCCGCAGAACGATCCGCGTCGGGACCCGTGCCAGCCGGCGCGCGCGCAGGGCCACGCGGCCGGCGCGATCCTTGGCTGCCAGCAACGCGTCGGGGCGCTGGCGACGCACGTAGCGGGTGACCGCGGGCAGTGCCAGCAGGGAGGTGCGCGCATCCAGCCGGATCACATTGACCTCTGCCGGAATGCCTTCCACATGGCCGCCGCGGGCCTTCAGCAGCAGCAGATCCACCTGCACGCCGGCATCCACGAACCCGCGCAGCAGATGGTTCATCATCTTTTCGACGCCGCCATCCCCGGTGTAGGAAACGAGTACGGCCAGCCGCGGGGTTGTCATGCCGGTTTCCGTTCCTCGTTGTAGGCCTGAAGCAGGTGCGGCCATCCGAGGGCGCCGCGTTCGCGGGTCGCCGGCCATTTGTCCAGCGAACGCCGCAGACGCGACAGGTTGTCCTGAAGCCCCCGATAGTAGCCGATCCGGCCCCGGTCCCAGTCGATCAGCCAGACCTGCCCGTTGCCCTGGATCAGGATGTTGCGGGCGTTGAGATCCGCATGCCAGGCGCCATGGGCGTGGAACCGGGCGATCACGCGCCCGACCGCATCCCACAGTTCGGGCGTGTCCTTTCCGTCCCCGATCCATTCGTCCAGCGGGTGGCTGTCCGGGATGCGTTCGCTCAGCAGATCGCCACGATACACCGGCCCGTGGCGGCAGACCCGTGCGGCCCCCGGACGCGGGACCGGCAGCCCCAGTTCGTGCAGTCGCGCCATCAGGCGCCACTCGCGCACAGGACGGCTGCGTTCCAGCCCGGTCCACAGGTAGGTATCCGTGGCAACCCGGGCCATCAGTCCGCCCCGCCAGTAATGGCGCAGGACCCAGTCGCGCCCCTCGTGACGCAGGAAGTGGGTCGCACGCCGACCGCTGCTGCTGCCGGTCCACTGACCTCGTGCCCGCAATGACTCGGGGTCGAACAGGTCGTTATTGCACTCCCGGAGCATTCCGGGGTCGGACAGGATACGGCACTGTCGCCTCCGCGGATGGGAGCGCCAGTGTTCAAGTGCGGGCTCGTCGACCTGTCGTGGATTGTCCATGAGGATCACTGGTATTCCAGCCGGGGAATGGCAGGATGAGGGTCCATGTTCCGTTGGCACTCGTCACCGAAGCTCTCTTGAGAGACACACGACGTTTCAGTGGCGTCGCACGCGATGGGTGAGACCGGTCATCCAGAGCGAAAAAGCCTCTTTCCAGTGGCCCGCTCGCGCTCGCCCACGGGCTGCGCGGGAGCAGAGCCTCGGGCGTATCAGCCCGCACCGGACAGCGTGATGAGCCATCACCTCGGCTTCGCGGTCGTTATCCCGTTCAAGAATCTCGGACAACATGGCATAGGGTTTCGGCTGGTCCGGCTCGTGCTGGATCGCGCAGCGCAGATGCTCCCGGGCTTCCCCAACCCTTCCGACATTCAGGAGGTTGGTAGCCAGGAAATACCGGGCATCAGATTTGTATGGGCAAGCCTCCACCCACTCGCGGCTTGTCTTCATATCCTCGGGGGACGGGCGTCCCGAAAGCCGGGGGAGGGGTATCGGATCGTGTCCCAGAAATGCGCAGATTTGTTCCCCGGCGTTGCCGTCTGCGATGTCCACAGTACAGAGCCGATCTGCCTCGCCCAGATGTTTCTCAAAATACTCCCGTACCTGATGCGTGTGTTGTTCGTGGATTTCTGCAAGCCTTCCCTTCGGAATCTCAGGCAATCGCTGGATGTTTGCATCCACGTAGAGACGGTACTGAATCCGGTTGTAGGGTGACAGTTTCCGGTCCTTCATATGTCCGCGGGCGCTACGTTCCCAGTGGTCAGGGTCGCGATGGACAAGTATGAAGCGACTATCTGGCCAGCGCTCGGCGAGCTGCGGGTAAAGGCCTGGAAACGGGACGTCGCTGAAGGCGTCACGCGACTCAATGAGTGGGGTCAGCCGTTGTAGTACCCGTTCAGGGTTATCCTCCAGCCCACGTACTGCCTCCATCAGATTCTCGCCATTGAAGAATTTGGGGAAATGGAGTGTGGTGTACCCCAGGCTGGACAGAAGGATGTCCGTGCTGCGAGTCATCGTGCGGTGCAGGGAGATCACAAAAATCTTGCTTTTCGTCACGGGCACTCCTCGAACTCGAAACCCAGCAACTGGATCTCCCTTGCGAAGAAGACCTCGACAATCCTTCGCGTCTCGTCATCATAAAGGCTTACCACATCCCGGGCTTTGCGATACCCCCCCTTGGCAGAAAGGCCCCGCAGAGTTTCACCTACATCCTCCGGTAGTCCAAGCTCACGGGACACGTCGCCCAGCTCTTCGTTCAGCCGGTCATAGCGGATCAATCGATCTACGCCAAGGATGCCGTTGACGGTGTAGCAGTCGAAATTGCTCTTCAGTCCGTTCCCGGACAGAATGAAGTCCCGGAATGAAAGCCCCGTCTTCCGCTTCTTGGGATCCCAGAAGTACCGAGACACCATTTTATCCCAAGGGTTTCTTTCAATGGAAAATTTGTAGTACGAGTTCCAGATTTCTTCGCCCACGCGCTCACGTATCGCCCTGGCGGGCATGTGATCCCAGTAGCGCTTGGGGGCGCGGGTTGTCGCTCGCAGGGCCTTTTCCGGGTTGCCTGATCGAGTGCCGACAGATGAACGAAGCCAGCGTGGCCATTGTCGGGGCGTCAGGGTGCGCAATGCCTGTTCGAAGTTCTGTGCTGTAGGATAGCCGCGTTGGTAGCGTTCCTTCTCATCACCCCAGGTAAGTGGAGTGATGATGTCTTCGGGGCCCATGAACCTTGAAAGGGCCATTTCCACCGATGTCCCGCCGACCTTTCCGGTCTTGATGAAGATAAACTTGTATTCATGAGAGATCAGCATGTCAATAGCCCGTCTCGGAAAGATCGGTCTCAAGCGATTGGGGCAACCTTGTATTGCCGCCATGAACCGTTTCGTTTACTCGTGCCCACAAAACCAGAATCGGGAATTCGGTTAGCCGCTCCCGGTATTTCTGTTTCCTATGCAGCTCCATCGGCAGTCCATGCGTTTTGTCCGCAGTTGGATGTGATTCAGTCCCTGGTATCCCGACGTGGATGAGGAGCTCATTCACCGGAGCGCTCTTCATGGCTGCGGCCCTTGTTCCTTGCGCGAGCGGCCTCCTTCTTTTTCTTGCGTTTCAGACGTCGATGAATGAAGCGAATGGATTTCGTCGCATCTTCGAAGAGCCATTGTTGGTCTTCCTTCATGCCGGTCGGCCGGAGCACCTCCTGGGCAAGCGGCAATCTGCTCAGGTCGCGTTCGTAAAGCCACTTCACTTCGGACGGGGTCATGGGTTCGTACGGATAGAATCCGACTTCCCGATACCATTCGGCGAAGCGGTGAAGGAGGCTCTTGCGCCGGAATTTTGAACTCTCGGCATTGGGGAGCCACATCATGAATGGATACGGTGTAAACCCCATTCTGACGCCGAGTTCGCGAGCCTGCTGGTTGTTTTCGCCTTCGGTGGGCATGAAGCCCCAGTTGACTTCACGCAGGCGAGCGGTGTGAAACAATCCGGTGGCAGCAAAGTGGGCGCGGCGGCTGACTGAGTCATCGCGGAAATAAACTGGCACTTCCGGGTCGATGTGGAAGTTGAGCGAACCGGGGCGCCGGTTGGCCTTGAGGAACGTGGTGGCGAGTTCCACGGCTTCCGGATGGACTGCGAAAAAGCGCTTCCAGTGTTGCTCGTCCCGATCGTCCAGATCCCGCACGATCTGCTGGTCGTCCTGGATGAACAGGGCCAGGTCGTCACTGTCGCGATCATCCAGGGCCTGTTGCATGTTGGCGTAGAGACCGCCCAGATATGCAGTGCTTGCGCGGTCGTTCCTTATGACTCGGATCCTCTCGCCAAACGCTTCCAGTGCGATGTCCACTGCGGGGTCGGTGCTGCCGTCATCCATCACCGTAACGGGATAATGGGGTGCATGCCGAAACAGCGAGTCGAGGCAATTGTGGAGGTAACGGCCCCGGTTGTAGGAAAAGACGACAATCCGCACGGTTAGCTCGGTTCGTTGGATCGAGTGGGGGGAACAGTTGGCCGGATGTGGTCCCATCCGAGTTTTCGGGCGAATGCGGCGGCCCACATTACCCCGAGCATGATCGCATACAGGTGTTCCACCCGGAAACGGTTGAGGTTTGCACTGGCCAGTGATGCGACGAGGAACGTTATCAGGAACGCAGCTGCCGCAAGTGCGAGGAAGCGCGCTGCATGGTTTCGTCTCAGCTGAATCCGTATTTCATTGATGGAGAGCAGGATTGTCATGATGATGAATGCATATCCGATGCTTCCAAACCGGAGCATTATCTCAAGGTGGCCGTTATGGAAATGCCCCTGTCGGCCTTCAAGGACCTCGGGAAGATCAGGGTCCTCGAATCGGAGATATCGCGGATCAGCTGGCCCGTATCCCATCATCGGGCGTTCCATGAGATATCCGAACCCTGTCACTAGATAAGCGGCCCGGATGGCCTGCCCGTCCGAGGGCAGCTCTTCGATCCAGTTGCTCGGTGGCGTGGTGATCATAGCCCGGAGAAATTCACCCTGGTCGCCCGCGGCCCACCGGTCCTGAATATTGTCCCATGATGCGGCGAGTACCCCTGCCGCCGTCATTAGGCCGAGCAGAATGGTGACGCCGACCGTGCGAGAATGTTTCGCCGAGAGTTCCCGGCGGCCGAACCAGAGCATGGCCGGCACCAGGAATACGAGACCGACCAGACCGGCAAGCCAGATGGTCCGGGCCTGAAAGACGACGATGCCGACCAACGCCACGGTCGTTGCGCAGACCCAGAGGGTGATGCGCCATACCAGTCCCCACCCCCGTGTCTGCCCCAGCAGGGCGGGTGCCAGGGCGAGAGCCGCTAGAACCAGGGTCGCGAGTTTGAGGCCATCGATCCAGGGGTTGACACCCTCCATGTAGCGATGTCCTTCGAAAATGGCGGCATGCAGCTCCGATAAGGAAAAGCCGCTGGCCAGCATCAGCAGGAAGCCCAGCGCCCAGGTGACCACGACCCCGAGCGAATGACGGATCCAGTTGCCGCTCGCTGCCAGCATCAGGCCCACCAGCAGGATGGGGAGTGGCCCGGTTCGGACCCAGTCACCGGTTCCCTCCCATTGTTCGGCAGCCATGTCGGGGCGTTCTAAAAGCGCCGCTGCTGCCCCCCGCCCTATGACGTAGAGGATGAACCCCACCGTTACCCAAAGCATCGGGGAACTGCGCAGAGCCGCCCAGTGCTGGATGACGATAATGATGGCCAGCACCAGCATGATTGCCTGGAACAGCTGGCCCAGCGATATGCTGATGGACCCGAAGAAGGCGAAGCCGTATGCCGAGCCAATGGCCCAGTGCCTGAGTGGCCCGAGGCCTTGTTTGCCCTCGGTGCCGGGCTCAGCGGTTGATTCCATCATGATCATCGCGGCGCTTAAAATTGATATCCGAAGGCTCGGATCTCGGGTTCGCAGACCCGTTCGATCAGGGTCCTGTCTGATTGGCCGAGTACATCCCGGTATGAGCGCGTGTCCTTCCGGAATCCGCCTTTGGCTTTTTGTTCAGGTAGTTGTAATTGCGTCGCGTCGACCCGGAGCGTTTGCGCGAGTTCCGCCAGATCCGACTCGAGCCGTTCGTAAAGAAGAACCCGGTCGACGAGGAGGTCATCGTCGATGGCGTAGTGTGCCCAGTTGGAGATCCACTGAGGCTTGTTTTTCTCCATCCAGACCAGGTACTCGGACACGCTGGGGAAATCCGTCTGCCCCTGTTCTTCGCGTCGGCCCTTCATCCACCAGTACCGCGACAGGGCACGGTCCCATGGGTTACGCTCGACCGTGACCTTGAGATAGCTGTCCCATACATGGCGAGGAAGCAGCGCGCGAAGAGTTCGTGCAGTAGTGTGCTGCCTCCAGCGTGCGCGTTGTCCCTGCGTCAGCAGCCGGCGCCACTCCCGGAACCCGCGGTGTGCACGAACGGGCTTCCGGTCACCGGTGGGGCCATAGCCGCCCTCTTCCTGTCGGAGTCTTTCTTCGCCCCGCTCCGAGCTCAGGCGCGTGACGATGTCTCCGGGGCCGCACAGGCGGGAGAGCGCGATCTCGATGCTGCTGCCGGCGGTTTTGCGGGTCTTGATGAAGACGAAGCGGTGCCGGTGGCAAACGATCATCCGGCGGGGCCCCCGGTGTTTGGCGAGAATATCGGTCTTATTACACCACAAACCGAGCAGGGCCGACCAGGTGAGCGGCTCACTTGAGCCTGACACGGTTAAGCCGGGTGTGGAATTTCGCAGGATGTATCATATGTGTACACGAGATCGAGTATGGTGCGTGCGCGCCTTCATTCCGGCCGGTTAACGGGGGCGACAGCATTGAACTCGCAATTGGTGATTTTTGCACCCTTCAAGGCCTGGGGCGGGATCGAGCGCAAGATGCTGATCCTGAGTCGGGAGTTCCTGCAACTGGGCATCCGGCCCCGGCTTGTGCTGACCCGCGGCGGACAGGTGCCCTACCCGGAGGAACTCCCGGCGGCCGTGGAGGTAGTGGATCTTCAGAGCAGGGGTAAATTCGACAGCCTGTTCAAGCTGCGGCGTCTGCTGCGGCAGGATCCGCCCGGGGCCGTGCTGACCGCCAAGGACCATTCGGCCAAGGTGGCGGTGCTGGGGCGCATGCTGGGGTGGGTGCCGTCGCCGGTGTTCGTGAAGGTGACCAATACTCCGAGCCAGACGTTGCGCCGCCCATTTAAGCGCCGTTCGGCGCGCTGGCTGTACCGGCATGCCGACCGGGTCATCGCGATCTCCGAAGGCGTCCGGGATGACCTGGTCGAGCATTTTGACGTGGATCCCGAACGGATCGAGGTGATCTACAACCCGACCGTAACCCCGGACATCCCCGAGCGCGTGAAGGCGCCGGTGGATCATCCCTGGTTCGCCGGTGACGGACCGCCGGTCATTGTCGGGGCCGGTCGTCTGACACCGCAGAAGGACTTTGCCACGCTGCTGGAGGCCTTCGCCCGGGTGCACGAACGGCGTGCGGTGCGGCTGGTGATCCTGGGCGAGGGCCCCCTGCGTGAAGCCCTGCTGGAGCAGGCACGGCGGCTGGGGGTGGCGGAGGCCGTTGACCTTCCCGGCTATGTCCCGGACCCGTTGCCCTATTTCGCCCGGGCCGGGGTCTTCTGCCTTTCTTCGCGTTATGAAGGGCTGGGTAACGTCCTGATCGAGGCGCTGGCGGCCGGAGCGCCGGCGGTGGCCACCGACTGTCCTTCCGGCCCGGCCGAGATCCTTCAGCACGGTCGGATCGGTCCGCTCGTGCCGGTGGGGGACGCGAATGCCCTGGCCGGGGCCCTGGAGGCGACGCTGGAAAACCCGCCCGGGGAGGAGCGGATCCGCGAAGGCCTGGATCGCTTCCGCAGCGACCGTGTCGCCCTTCGGTATGCGCAGGTCATGGGGCTGGTGAAGGCAGAGTCGACTGCGGCCCGTTCGTGAGGCGCGGCCGGCTGCCGTTATCCGGTTCTGTCGGAGACATACTCGGCAGGCGGGACATAACCGAGCCGGGCGAGCCGGTCGGATACGCTGGCAGCAAAGGTGCGCAGCTCTTCATCATGCTGCCAGGCGTGGGCCCGGTCGGGACGAAAAGCCGCGGCCGCTGCGGCCACCCGTTCGGCATCGGGGGGGCAGCCGCAGAACTCCAGGGCCTGCGGCAGCAGTCGCGCCGGATCCGTCAGCAGGTCCTCGTAGGCGATCTCCATGGCATTGGGGCCCAGGGCCCGGACATGCTCCCGGGCTCGCTGCAGGTAGCTTTCCCACAGGGAGAAGCCGCCTTCCAGCGTACGGCACCGTACCTGTGGAGCGAAGCCGCGACGTGCCGGGGCGCCGGGGTGATTGCAATACCACCCCCGCAGGGATCGATAGCGGTGCACGCGCTTGTCGAAGACCCCGCGGCGGCGGGCGCGCAGGCTTGCTGCCACATCCACGCCGTGCCGCGTGATATGCAGCACACGGGCCTGCGGGAAGAGCTCCAGCCACAACGGCAGCGTGTAGGTGTTGCGCGGATCCTTCCAGCCCCAGGGAGCGATTTGCCCGGGCATGCCGCCGCCGCGCAGTCCGCGGCGGAACCCGAGGAAGCGCAGACTGGCCGGTCCGCGCACGACCCCTTCCATGTAGTCCAGCAGCCACGGCCTGAGTGTTTCGTCTTCCAGCAACCAGTCGAACGACTCCGGACGGTCCCAGGTCGCGGAGGCCTCGCGGAAGAGCCAGGCGTTGATCGCGTTGGTGAATGCGGCTTCCTCGTTGCGGCTGGCACCGACGCCCATGAAGAATCCGGCCTGCTGCAGTACCCGGGTCAGCAGGCTGGTGCCCGAGCGGTGCATGCCGATGATGATGACGGGGGGGATCGCACGGGTGGTCATGATGCAGCGCTGTAATAGCGGTAGCCCGCGTACCAGGGGTCCAGGCGTTCGTTGATGATGGCCTCGACGTATTCGAGGCTCTCGCCGTCGAGGTATTCGCGGTAGCCGCCGACTTCGCCCTTGCGGGTCTTGTAGCTTTCGGCGTCGTCGGCGTCGCGGGCGGCCAGCGAACTGCTCCCCATCGCGTTGCGGGATTCCAGCTGGCGCATGTTGTCGAAGCGGCCGAAGTCTACCGCGGCCCGGAGGGTTTCCGTGGATACGTCCTGCATGCCGATGAATTCGAGCACCCGCCGGAGCTGGCCAGCGGTGTCGGCGTGCAGGTCTTCATAGCGCAGCAGCAGGAAATCGCCCGGCACGTCACGGTTGCGCGCCCAGATGTTGTAGAAATCGACCAATGTCTCGATCCCGCCGCGCCGCTCCCTGACATAGTCTTCCATTCGGCCCTGGTAGTTCGCGTTGCGGCGGGTCTTCTGGAAATAGGACGAAACAAGGACATCCCGGGGGTCGCGGACCATGAAGACGACCTTGCGCCCCGCATAGTCGCTCTTGTCCTGCTCCAGCTCCTCCGGCAGCAGGAACTCCGGACCGCCGTCGTGGTGCTGCAGGATGTAGGGGATGTCGCGCCAGGGGCGGGCATAGCCCCGCAGGCGCAGCGGCTTGCGCAGACGGATGCCGTAATGCAGTTCGAGGGCCTTGCTGAGGAGCACGACCAGCCAGGTCCTCCCGCATTTGGGGTAGGAGATCAGGTGGACGTCCGCACGCCGGCGCCGCCAGCGACGCCGGATATGCTGGATGCCGCGGCGCAGCGGGCCGCGATTGCGGGAAATGGCGGCCATGTTCAGCCGTCCTCGAAACGGTAGCCGAAGGCGGCGATCTCGCGCCGGCAGACGCGGTCAATGACCGCTCGGTCGGCATCACTCAGGATCTCGCGGTAGTCCTGCCGCCCCTGGCGAAAGCCGCTCTTGGCCCGCTGCTCGGGCAGCCGGATGTCGGTGCCGAGGCCCAGTTCCTGCTGCAGTTCCGTAAGTTCGGCATTCAGTTTTTCGTAGCGCAGAACCCGGTCCACGGCGATCTCGTCATCGATGGTGTAGTGATCCCAGTTGCTGAGCCAGTGCGGCTTGTGTTCCTCCAGCCAGGCGAGGTATTCGCTCAGGTTCGGGAAGTTATCGCGCCCCTTCTCTTCCCAGCGGTGTTTCTGCCACCAGTAGCGCGACAGGGCCCGGTCCCAGGGGTTGCGCTCGATGGTGAAGCGGAAATAGGAGTGCCAGATTCCGGGTCCGATAAAGGAACGGATCTGTGGCGCGCGAGCATGCTGTGGGTACTCGGTGCGCCGTCCCCGGAAGAGCAGCCGTCGCCATTCCTTCCATCCTCGGTGTTCGAGGGGGCGCTTGTGGCAATTAGTGGGGCCCTGACCGCCTTCGGCCCGGCGCAGCTCTTCCTCGCCGCGATTGGCGCTCAAAGGGGTGATGATGTCCTCGGGCCCGCAGGCGCGCGAAAGCCCGACTTCCAGGCTGGAGCCGGCGGTCTTGCGTGTCTTGATGAAGATGAAGCGATTGCGGTGCGAGATGATCACGATGAAGGGCCTTGTCGGGCGACTGGCTGGGTGGATTAGATCACAGGCGCGGGAACGCGACCAATCAGTGGTCGGAGGATGCCGGCGGGTGAGCGAGGCCGAGCGCGGCCAGGTAGGCGCGGGCGGAGCGCGCCGCATCGAACGGGGTGGTGGCCTGGCGCAGGGTGTCCGCCGAGGGGGGGCTGTCCAGTACCTGCTGCAGTGCTTCGGCGAGGGCCGCGTCGTCGCCCATGGGCACGACCGGGCCCTGTTGGCCGTGGCCGAGGATGTCGGCGGGGCCGGTGGGGCAGTCGGTGGTAACGGCCGGGGTGCCGCAGGCGAGGGCCTCCACCAGTACCGCGCCGGAGCCCTCGCGTCGCGAGGTCAGGGCGAAGGCATCGGCGCGGGCCATCCAGGCGTAGGGGTTGCCCTGAAAGCCGGGCAGGCACAGGTCATCCATGACGCCGAGTTCGCGTGCCAGTCCTTCCAGGGCCGGGCGTTCGCGGCCTTCGCCGAGGATGATCAGACGGGCCGGGCGTTGTTGGCGGAGGCGCGCGAAGGCGCGCAGAAGGGTGGCGAAATCCTTGCGCGGCTCCAGGGAGCCGGTGCCCAGGATGACGGGGACCGCCGGGTCGCGGTTTTCCCCCAGCCATGGGTGATCGGGGTCCTCGCTGGCCTGCTGCAGCAGGTCCGGGGTCACGATCGGGTTGGGGATGACGTGCAGATGCGGTTGAACCACGCCGGCGAGTCGCCGCAGGTCCTCACCGACACCGGCCGACGGGGCGATCACGGCATCCGCACGGGGATACCAGCGTTGCATGGAGCGCTGCAGGCGCCGGGCCCGGCGCCGGGGCAGGGCCTCCAGCGTGGCGGCGACCGACATGCCCATGCGGATCGCGACCGGCATGCGCGGTCGGGCCAGTGCGCGCGCGAGCAGCGCCGCGCGATTGAGGCGGTGGCTGGCGGTGTACAGGGCGCGGGGGCGGTGGCGCAGGAGATAAGCGATCAGCGCGGGCAGGACGGTGTTGCGGTGGGCGGCCCGCAGCGGGACATGGCGGACGTTGTCCGGCAGCTCGTCGATATACGGTCCGTGCCCGCAGATCGTCACCAGGTCGAATGGCTGGTCTACGTCTGCGAATTCCTGGACCAGGTTGGCCACCACGCGATCCACCCCGCTGTGTCCGGAGGTCGCGAAGAACAGGGCGACGGGGTGTTTGGCGCGATTACGCATCGGAAGATGTCGCCTGCCTCAGTGCATCCAGGCGCTCGGTGACCTCGGCCACCGTGATGCGCTCCATCACGTTCGGTTCGCGCACGCGCCGGCCCCAGCGCAGGTCTTCGGGCGGCTTGCCGAACGCGGCCCGGCAGGCCTCGGGGTACTGGTTGACCACCCATTGCCGGCTGCAATAGGGGCCGGTGCGGTCGGGGTTCGAGCCGGCGTACAGGCCGATCACCGGGGTGCCCGTGGCGTTGGCCATGTGGGCGGGGCCGGAGTCGGGCGAGACCAGCACCTGAGCGCATTCGAGCACGGCCAGCAGCTGCTTGAGGTCGGTCCGGCCGACCAGGTTGGTGACGGGGTGCCGGCATTGCGCGGCGATGGCCTCGCCGTATTCGCGTTCCAGGTCGGTGGGGCCGCCGGTCAGCACGATGTCCATGCCATGGCGCTCGGCGGCGTGGTCGGCGACCGCCGCGTAGCGTTCCGGGGCCCAGTTGCGGAAGTTGCGAAAGCGCGCGCTGGAGCACGGGTTGATGGCGAGCCAGGGTCGGTCCGCGGGCAGGTAGCCGGCGGCCCAGGTCCGGGCTGCATCCGGCACCGGAATGTCCCAGCGCAGAAGGCGTTCGCGCACCCCGAGCGCCTCGGCGAAGCCGAAGAAGCCGTCGAGTACGTGTTCGCGCGGGCGATGGGCGATGCGGTGGCGGGTGAACAGCCACTGGAAGTCGCGCGCGCGCTGGCGGTCGAAGCCCAGGCGCTGGCGCGCGGGGACCTGCAGGCCCAGCAGGCTGGCGCGCAGCGAGACCTGCATCTGCAGCAGGACGTCAAAGCGGCGTCCGCGCAGGGCGCGGCGCAGGTCGCCGTAGGCGCGGCGGCCGCGGTTCTTGTCCACGACCACGAATTCGACCCCGGGCAGTCCTTCCAGCAGCCGGTGTTCCAGCCGCCCGATGATCCAGGTGATGCGGGTCTGCGGCCAGGCGGCCTGCAGGCTGCGCACCACCGGGACGACGTGGGTGCAGTCACCCAGGGCCGACAGCCGTAGCAGGCACAGCTCGTCCGGCGGGGCATTGATCAGCGGGCGGTCGGCCGAATACTCAGGAGGCATCGTCCGGGCCCTGTTCGCGGGCGGCCTTCTTGCGCTTTTTCTTCAGGGCCTTCTTTTTCTTGTTATTCTGCCAGGGCATGCGCCCGATATGCTTGGTGCGCAGGCCGGGATACGGGTCGGGTGCGTCCTCGGGCTGGGTCTTGAACCGCCGATGGGCCCAGAAATACTGCTGCGGCGCGTGCCGGACCGCGTCTTCCAGCACCGCGTTCATGCGGGCGGCGTCGCGGGCGCGATCCTCGCTCGGGTAGTCCTCCAGCGGCGGCCCCACCACGAACTCGTAGCCGTCGCCGGCGTCGTTTACGTAATAGAACATCGGCAGCACCCGCGCCCGGCCCATGTGTGCCAGCCGCGACAGGCCGGTGGTCGTGGAGGCCTGCATGCCGAAAAACGGCGCGAACACCTGCTCGGTGCGCCGCATGTTCTGGTCGCCGGCGTACCAGATGGTCCCGCCCTTTTTCAGCTTGCGCAGGATCCCGCGGATGTCGTCCTTGGAGATCACGCGTTCCAGCTTGCGTTCGCGGCCGTAACGCAGGGCACGTTCCAGCACCGGTTTCTTGTCCATGGGCTTGTAGATCGCGGCCATCGGTACCTGTGCGCCGAACAGCCGACCGGCCATCTCGATGCAGGAGAAATGCCCGGACAGCAGGATCACCGGGTCACCGGCCTCGTGCGCCGCCTTCAGGTGCTCCATCCCGTGGAAGCGGCACGGCACGCGATCCACCGCCGGTCCGCCGAACCAGCCCAGTGCCACCTCGGCCACCCCGCGACCGGTGTAGCCGAAGTTCGCGCGCACCCAGCGTTCGCGTTCTTCCGGGTCGAGGTCCGGGAAACACAGCTCGAGGTTGCGGCGCACCACGTAGCGCCGGTCCCGCGCCAGGTAGTAGAGCAGGTGGCCCAGCCCGGTGCCCAGGCGGATCGCCCAGCGCCAGGGCAGGCGGGCGAGCAGCCACAGCAGGGCTGTGGCCAGGGCCTGTCCCCAGTTGGCCGGATGCCAGGCTTGTTCGCGGCGTTGCGATGTCATCGTTGGTCGAAGTCGGGTGTCGAGTAGATAATGTTGCGCATTGTACATTCGGGACCGCCGGGACGGGGCGTCGCCGGTGGCCGTCTCCGGGGTCGCCCCCCGAAAGTGAGGAACGCGTGCAGGAAGGGATCGCAGCAGAGTTGCAGGCCGCCAGCCGGCTGTTCGGACAACTGGCCGAGGATGCGGAATTCCTCGGGGAGGTGGAGGCCGTCGCGCGGCGCTGGCTGGCCAGCCTGGATGCCGGCGGCCAGATCCTGCTCGCGGGCAACGGCGGCAGTGCGGCGGATGCCCAGCACATCGCGGCCGAGATCGTGTGCCGTTACCGCGTGGTGCGGCCGGGCGCGGCGGCGGTTGCGCTGACCACCGACACCTCGGTGCTGACGGCCATCGCCAACGACTTCGGTTACGAGCATGTGTTCGCGCGGCAGGTCGAGGCGCTGGGGCGCCCCGGCGACGTACTGGTCGGCTTCACCACCTCGGGCGAGTCTCCCAATGTGCTGCGCGCGCTGGAAACCGCCGGGCGCCAGGGCCTGACCACGGTCGCGCTGACCGGCGCGCGGGGGCTGCCCGCCGGCCCCGCGGTGGACCACCTGCTGGCGGTGCCGGACGCCGCGACCGCACGGGTGCAGGAGGTGCACGGGCTGATCGGGCATCTGTTGTGCGCCGTGGTGGAAGATGCCCTGGTTGCCCGCGCGCAGGGCGACGCGGCGCCGTGAGCCGGCCGGCGCTGTTCCTCGACCGTGATGGCGTGATCAACGTGGATCACGCCTATGTGTACCGCCCCGAGGACTTCGATTTCATGCCCGGGATCTTCGAACTGGTGGCCCGGGCCGGTGCCGCCGGCTACCCCGTGGTGGTGGTCACCAACCAGTCCGGCATCGGTCGCGGGTACTACGGCGAGGACGACTTCGAGCGGCTGACGCAGTGGATGCGGGCCCGTTTTGCCGAACGCGGCGGACGTCTGGATGCGGTCTATCATTGCCCGCACCATCCGCGCGATGCGCTGGAGCCCTGGCGGCGCGACTGTCCGGACCGCAAACCCGCCCCGGGCATGCTGTTGCGGGCGCGGGACGCGCTGGACGTGGATCTGGCGCATTCGGTACTGGTGGGAGATCGCCCCTCCGACCTGGAGGCCGCGCGCCGTGCCGGGGTGGGCACGCGGCTGCTGTTCGCCCCGGAGACCCCGGATGCGGAACAGGCGGCTGCGCTGCAGGCGGATCCGCAGGCACGCCGGATCCGTTCCCTGCAGGAGGCGGCGGCGCTTCTGGAGACGGAACGCTCCTGATGCGGCGCGCCGGCTACGCGGTCCTGTCGCACCTGCTGGCGCTGGTCATGGGCGCGGTCCTGTGGCGGCGTGCCGCGCGCAATAACGTACCGGCGGCGCGCCGCCTGGAATGGTTGGGCCGGGGTGGCGCGCCGCCATCGGGCACGTGGTGGGTGCATGCCGCCTCGGTGGGCGAGGTGGAGGCCGCCCTGCCGCTGATACGGGGGCTGCGCGAGCGGTTTCCCGAAGTGCCCGTGCTGGTGACCACCACCACGCCCGAGGGCGCGGCGCGGATCACGGCGGCGGGCATCGACGACGTCCACCACCGTTTTCTGCCGCTGGATCTCCCCGGCGCCGTGCGGCGCTTCGTGGTCGCGGCCCGACCGCGTGCCGGGGTGATCGTGGAGACCGAGCTGTGGCCGCATCTGTTCGCGGCCTGCGAGCGCGCCGGGGTGCCCCTGGTGCTGGCCAGCGGCCGGCTCTCGGATCGTGCGTTCCGGCGCTATCAGCGCCAGCAGCCGCTGATCGGCGAGGTACTGGGCGTGCCGCAGCGAATCCTCGCGCAGGATTCCACGGCCGCCGGGCGGTTCCGGGCACTGGGCGCGCCGCCCGGGCGGGTGGAGATCGGCGGCAACCTGAAGTTCGATCGCGATCTGCCTGCGGGCGCCGAGGGGGGCGCGGCACTCCGTGCCGCCCTGTGTTCCGCGGAGGTGCCGGTGTGGGCGGCGGTCAGTACCCGCGAGGGCGAGGACGAGGCTGTGCTGGCGGCTCATGCCGCCTTGCGCAGGCACCATCCGGACGCACGGCTGATCTGGGTACCGCGCCACCCGCAGCGTTTCGATACGGTGGCGCGGGCGGCCGCGGACGCGGGCCTGTCAGTGGCGCGACGCTCGCTGCTGGCGGACGCGCCCGGCCGCGCGGACCGCGAGGCCGACGTGCTGCTGGGGGATACCCTCGGCGAGATGGGGCTCTATCTCGCCGCGGCCGACGTGGCCTTCGTCGGTGGCAGTCTGGTTCCGCTGGGCGGACAGAATCTGCTGGAGCCGGCGGCCCTGGGGCGACCGGTGCTCACCGGTCCGGACGTGTCGAATTTCGCCGCCGTCGCCCGCGCCCTGGATGCCGTGGAGGCCCGCATCGAGGTCGCCGATGGCGACGCGCTGGGCGCGGCTCTGGCCGAACTGTTCGACGACCCGGAACGAGGGCGGCGCATGGCCGTAGCCGGCCAGGATGTGGTGGCCTCCGGGCGCGGTGCCGTGGCGCGGGTCCTGGGTGTGCTGGAGGAGACGGTGGCGGCAGGCTGATTCCGTGCCGGCGCCGCCTGGCTTCCTGGCACAGAACCTGCCGATCGGTTATGGCCGGATCGAGGGCGTCCACCGGCCATGTTCGCGTGCGAGCACGCTCCCACCTTTCTGTTCGCATCACCCCGCCCGTGGAAGCGTGCTCGCACGCGAACCGACAGGGCCCGGGTCACTCCCCGGAACCGCCGGATGACTCGCTCTCCGACCGCATCCGTTTGAATCGCAGCCAGCCCGGTCAGCGCCGGAAGATCACTCTTCGGGGCCGGCCTGTTCCTCCTCGCCGAACTGGCCCTTCTGCAGCGCGGCGTAATGCCCGCCGGCCTCCATCAGCTCGTTGTGCGTGCCGGATTCCACCACCCGGCCGTCGTCCAGCACCAGGATGCGGTCGGCGTCTTCCACCGTGGACAAGCGGTGCGCGATCACCAGGGTCGTGCGCCCGCGCATCAGCTGTTCCAGGGCGTCCTGGATCTTCTGCTCGGACTCCGAGTCCAGCGCCGAGGTGGCCTCGTCGAGGATCAGGATGGGTGCGTCCTTGAGCAGGGCGCGGGCGATTGCCAGCCGTTGCCGCTGCCCGCCGGAGAGCATCACGCCGTTCTCGCCCACCACGGTGTCGAAGCCGTCGGGCAGGTCGTCGATGAACTCCAGGGCGTTGGCCGCGCGCGCAGCCTCGTGCAGCTCTTCGGCGGAGGGTTCGCGCGCCAGGCCGTAGCCGATGTTGTTGGCCACGGTGTCGTTGAACAGCACCACCTGCTGGCTGACCAGCGCCATCTGCCCGCGCAGGTCGCGCAGTGGATATTCCCGCACCGGATGGCCGTCCAGGCGCACTTCCCCGTGTTCGGGTTCGTAGAAGCGTGGAATCAGACTGGCCAGGGTGCTCTTGCCGCTGCCGGACCGTCCGACCAGGGCCACGGTCTGCCCCGGCCGGATCTCCAGCGAGATGTCGCGCAGCACCCAGTCCTCGGTCTGCGGATAGCGGAACCAGACATGGTCGACCTCGAGATGTCCCTCGGCCCGTTCCAGGCGGCGTTCACCGTGGTCCGGTTCCGGGGAGGTGTCCAGCACCTCGAAGACGCTCTCGCCGGCTGCCAGCGCTTTCTGGATCTCCGAGTTGACCTTGACCACCCGTTTGAGCGGGGGCAGCAGCAGAAGCATGGCCGCAATGAAGGAAATCATGCCGCCGGGGGTGATCGTCTCCATCACCATGTCCATGGTGGCCAGATAAACGATGATGGCCAGCGCGATGACCGCACCGAACTGTGACAGGGGCTGACTGGCGGCCTCCACCGTCTTGTAGCGCATGAACTGTCGGTGGTGGCGCTCGTTGATCTTGCGGAAGCGGCTGGATTCATAGTCTTCGGCGCCGAAGATCTTGACCTCCGAATGCCCGCGAATGCTGTCTTCCGCGACCTGGGCATAATCCCCCACCGAGCGCTGCATACGCCGGCTGAACTTGCGAAAACGCTTGTTGGCTGCGGTAATGACCAGGGCTACCGCGGGTGCCAGTCCGAACACGATCAGCATCAGCCAGCCGCTGAGCCAGGTCATGTACATCAACAGGAAAAGGATGGTGAAGCTGTCCTTGACCAGGATCAGGATGGCCTTGGAAGCGGCCGCACTGATCTGATTGACGTTATAGGTAAGCTTGGCCAGCAGGGTGCCGGAGGAATGCCGGTCAAAGAACCCTGCCGGCAGCCGCAGGTACTGATCGAATACGGCCTGGCGGATGTCCTTGACCACTTTACGGCCGACCCAGGCCACCGTGTATTGTGCGGCGAAGGTGGTGAATGCATAGAAGAAAAAGATGCCCACCAGACCCAGCGGCACCCAGATGCGGGCATCCGGATCCTGCTGGATGAACGTGCCATCCACCAGCGGCTGGATGATCCAGGCGAAGGCGGCCTGGCCAGCGGCGGCCAGGATCATTGAGATGATCGCCACGATGCCCATGCGCCAGTACGGCTTGATGAACTGGAAGATCCGGCGGAACAGATTCCAGGATTCGCCGGCGCTGGGGTGGGTGGCGTCGAGTGCTTTTCTCTTCATGCGATTGCGGGGTCCTGGTCGGAACGCCGGCTGCGGGATTGGCTGCGAAGCCGGGCAGGCATGATAACAGACCTCCCCGGGCGCCTCCGGGGCGCGGCGGTGCGTCATTCGTTCGGGCGCAGCCAGCCCCCGCATTGCCGGCACTGGTAGCGGTAACCCTTGTTGCGAATCAGGGCGTGGCGCTGCGGGCTCAGCGCATGGTGCCTGCAGTCGCAGACATAAGCATAGGTGCGCTGGCGGCGTGCGGGTGTGAGCGGTGTGGCATGACGCACCCGGGGCGTGGCGCCGAGGTGGTGCATGATGGCCTGCCATTCCGCGCCGTGGGGGCGTACCCGGCGTCCGCGATAAAGGGCGTAAACCGCGGCATGGGCCACTTCGTGTGCAATGGTTTCCGGGAAATGCGCATCCCAGTCGTGAACAAAGGCCTCGGGGTTGAAACGGATGGCCTCCTGACCCCGGTGCACTCGGAATTGCCCTGCGGCGCGGCCGCGCAGATCAAAGCGTATCTCCGGGGTGGCGGTCGCGGGCTGACCGGTGGCCTCGATGTAAAAGGAACGCGTACGCCGACGGATGCGATCCCGCGATTCGGTGTCGAGATTCATGCAGAATTTTGGTTTCTTTCGGGGATTCGTGGCATATTTGTCAAAAGATGGCGCGACCGCAATATTTTATGCGTCGTTATCTTCCGGAATTCGCATTGAGGCGGATTCTGCAGACATCGAAACGAATATTGGAGTGAGTAATGGCTGTGGATGACAAGAAGGCTTCCGAACTGTCGGCCGAGGAACTTTATGCCCTGGCACGGGAACGCGAGCGCGAGGAAGAGGAACGCAAGGAAGCCGAGCGCAAGGAAAAACGCGAGGCGCTGAAGGAAAAGCGCCGCGAAATGGTCGCCCGGCACAAGGCCGAACTGCGCGAACTCGACCGCCAGATCGAGGAACTGGGCGGGCGCGTCGGGGGCCGGCGGAAGGCCTCGTCCGCACGCGGCGGGCGTCGCGGTGGCGGTGGTTCCATCAGCCAGAAACTGTGCGACATCGTGGCCTCTCAGCCCGAAATGAGCGTGAAGGACATCAAGGCCGAGGCCGAGAAGGCCGGGCTTGATACCCGTAACATCAGCCAGACGCTGGCCTACCTCAAGCGTCAGGGTCGTCTGACGTCGCCGCGTCGCGGCGTTTACAAGGCCGCCTGAGAAAGGGGCGCGCGGGAGCGGGCGGTCCGCCCCTCCCCCTCCCGTCCCGCGGGAGAAAGCCGACGGCCTCATCCGGCCGTGGATTTCAGCTCGAGTCCGTTTGCGGGGTCGCGTGACAACGCGGTTTCGCCGTTCAGCCAGCGCTGAATCTCGGCGCCCGCCACGTGATGGCGCCAGCCGCTGCCGAGGCGACTGTCCTGCGCGCGTCCGCGCACTAGTTCCACAACATCCTTGCGCTGGGCGATGGCCGCGGGCGTGATCTCCTGTCGGCGGGCGAGTTCGCGCAGCAGGGCCATGGCCATGTCGGCGAGCACCTCGTCGGCCTCGGACAGCGGCTTCTGCTTCGGCAATGCCGGCCATTCCGACTGCGGACGTTCGCGTCCTGCCCGAATCGCCTCCAGCAGGCCCTGCACCCGGTCGTCATTCATGCCCGAGGGGAAACCGCGCAGCCCGCGCAGTTGTGCTCTCCCTGCGGGTGCCCGGCGGGCGATCTCCAGCAGCAGGTCATCGCTCAGGACCCACTTGCGCGGCCGGTCGCTGCTCTGCGCCGTGCGTTCGCGCCATGCGGCCACAGCCTGGAGTATGGAGAGTTCTCGTGGTTTCAGGCGTTTGTGTCCGGAGACCCGGCGCCAGGCCGCCTCGGGATCCGCGCGGTAGGCCTCGGGGTCGGCGAGGGCGTCCATCTCCGGCTGCAGCCATTCCAGGCGCCCGCTGCTCTCCAGTTCCGCGTGCATCTGCTGGTACAGGGCCGCGAGATAGCGCACATCGTCGGCGGCATATGCCAGCTGCTCCGAATCCAGCGGACGGCGTGACCAGTCGGTGCGGGTCTGGCTCTTGTCCAGTTCGTGATCCAGCACCGCGCGGACCAGATTGGCATAACCGATCTGATCGCCGTGGCCGAGCATCGCCGCGGCAATCTGGGTGTCGAATACCGGTGCGGGTACGTCGCCGGTCTCGCGCAGCAGGATTTCCATGTCCTGCCAG
Source organism: Thioalkalivibrio sp. ALE21 (assembly GCF_003208255.1). Classification (NCBI taxonomy): domain Bacteria; kingdom Pseudomonadati; phylum Pseudomonadota; class Gammaproteobacteria; order Chromatiales; family Ectothiorhodospiraceae; genus Thioalkalivibrio; species Thioalkalivibrio sp. ALE21. Next base: position 99,118 of record NZ_QKMA01000004.1, on the reverse strand, counting down.
GCGGAGTGAAAGACCTTGGTGACCGACCGGTCATGCAGCATCGGCGCCAGACCCTTCACGTCCAGTGCCAGCGGGTCGAAGCTGGCGATGTGCTCGGGGGTGGCCGCCTGGATCAGGCAGAGCTTCGGGTAATAGGTCTTCTCGCGCAGGAACTCGGTGTCCAGGGCGATCCAGGGGGCACCCCGGACGGCCTGAAGGAATGCCTGCAGGCCGTCCGGGGTGTCGATCAGGCCGTGATCATGCATGGTCTTCGTCGGGACGGTTCTTTTCGAATGCCTCCAGCTGCTCGGTGCTGGCCGGTTTCTGATACCGCTCCTTCCATTCGGCGTAGGGCATGCCGTAGACGATCTCGCGGGCGGCCTCGTAGTCGACGGACTCGCCGCGTTCCTCGGCGGCCGCGACATACCATTTGGACAGGCAGTTGCGGCAGAAACCGGCGAGGTTCATCAGATCGATGTTCTGGACGTCCTTGCGCTCGTCCAGATGCTGAAGCAGGCGGCGGAAAACCGCGGCCTCGATCTCGGGCTGCTTGTTCGGATCCATGGGGCCTCCGGTCGAATGGGGATTGTATGGCTCGGGGAGTATGCCGCAGGCCGGCGGCCGAGTGCGACGGCCCGCGTGCCGGTTCAGGTGAGATGCAGCAGCCAGCGTTTGCGCACGTCGCGCAGCAGCACGAAGATCAGGGGCCACACCAGCGCGCTGCTGAGCACGGGGGCCCAGTACCACGGGGTGCCCGGCGGCAGGCCGGTCAGGCCCTGCGGCCACAGCGCCACCAGTTTGTACAGGGCGATCAGGCCGATTACCACGATCATCTGCTGCCATACAGGATAAACCCGCAGGCGTGAATGCAGCTGGATGGTCAGATAGGCCACCAGCGCCATGGCCACGGCGTTCTGGCCGAGCAGTTGTCCCAGCAGGACATCCAGCAGCAGTCCGGACACGAACGCGGTGAACACCCCGATGCGCTGGGGAAAGGCCATGGCCCAGTAGATCAGGACCAGTGCCACCCATTCCGGACGTAGCAGCGCGAGGCCCTCGGGCATCGGCACGATGGCCAGCGCCAGCGCCGCCAGCAGGCTCAGCGGCACCGGCCAGGGGATGCCCGCGCCGCCGCTCATGATGCCGGGCCGGTTTCGGTTTCGTCTTCGGTGGGCAGCGGAGTCGGGATCGCGTCGCGTTCATGGTCCTCCATCCACAGCAGCAGGACTTCGCGCGAGCGGTCCAGCGCGGCCAGGGGTTCCGCCTCGATGGCCAGGAACGGCTCGCCCGGCGGGCGTTCCACCGAGGTGACCCGCGCGACCGGGTAGTCTGCGGGGAAGCGCCCGCCCAGCCCCGAGGTCAGCAGCAGGTCGCCCTCGACGATGTCCTCCTGCGGCGGGACGTGGCGCATGTGCAGGCGCTGGGGGTTGCCGGTGCCGACGACGATGCCGCGCAGGCCGGTGCGGGCGCTGACTACCGGCAGTGCATGTCCGGGATCCGAGATCAGCAGGGCCGTGGCGCTGGAGTATTCGGCGGAGAGGATCTGACCGACAACGCCGTCGGCGTCGATCACCGGTTGTCCGGCATACACCGCATCGCGCTGTCCCTTGTCGAGCACGATCTGTTGGCGGAACGGGTCCAGGTCCACCGCAAGGATCTGCGCGACCTGGACTTCCTCGTCGGCCTGGCGGGCGGTGTTGAGCAGGGCGCGCAGACGGTCGTTCTCCGCCTGCAGTGCCTCGAAGCGGAGCTGGCGGGCGCGCAGCTCGCTGTTTTCGCGACGCAGGATGCGGTTCTCCACTACCAGGTCCTCGCGGCTGGAGAACGATTCCAGGACCCGCGAGCCCGCGCGGATGGGCGCATCCACCGCGACCTGGATCGGGTAGGCCACGGTGGCGAGTACGCTGCGCACCGTCTGCAGTTCGTTCAGGCGGTGGTCGAGCACCATCAGCGCGACCCCCACCAGGACCACGACGAGCAGGCGAAGCGTGGGCGAGATGCCCAGTCTGAACAGGGGCTTGCTTATAACCGAACCTCCGGAACGCGGGGCGACTCCCGGGGGCGCGCCCGGGCCCGGAGTTTACTCCATGGAAAGGAAGTCGACCCGTTTCTCGTCGAGCATTTCCAGAACCCGGCCGCCTCCGCGGGCAACGCAGGTGAGGGGATCATCGGCCACGACCACCGGGATGCCGGTTTCCTCCATCAGCAGACGGTCGATCTGCTGCAGCATCGCCCCGCCACCGGTCAGCACGATGCCGCGCTCGGCGACATCGGAACCCAGCTCCGGCGGGGTCTGTTCCAGTGCCGTGCGCACCGCCGACACGATCCCGTACAGCGGATCCTGCAGGGCCTCGAGGATCTCGTTGGAGTTCAGGGTGAACGAGCGCGGCACGCCCTCGGACAGGTTGCGGCCCTTGACCTCGATCTCCAGCAGCTCCTTGCCCGGATAGGCCGAACCCACCGCATGCTTGATGCGTTCGGCCGTGGCCTCGCCGATCAGGACGCCGTAGTTGCGGCGCACGTAGGCCATGATGGCCTCGTCGAAGGTGTCGCCGCCGATGCGCACCGACTCAGAGTAGACGATCCCGTTCATCGACAGTACGGCGACCTCGGAGGTGCCGCCGCCGATGTCCAGCACCATCGAGCCGACCGCCTCGTCCAGCGGGATGCCGGCACCGATCGCCGCGGCCACCGGTTCCTGCAGCAGGTAGACCTTGCGCGCCCCGGCGCCAAAGGCGGATTCGCGGATCGCGCGGCGCTCCACCTGAGTGGCGCCGCAGGGCACGCAGACCAGCACCCGCGGGCTGGGCCGGAAGATCCGCCGCTCGTGCACCTTCTTGATGAAGTACTGCAGCATCTTCTCGGTGGTGGTGAAGTCGGCGATCACGCCGTCCTTCATCGGCCGGATGGTCACGACGTGCTCCGGTGTGCGCCCGAGCATCTTCTTGGCCTCGATGCCGACGGCCTCGATCGAACGCGGCCCCCCGGGGCCCCGGTCCTGTCGGATCGCGACAACCGAGGGCTCGTTGAGCACGATGCCCTGGCCGCGCATGTAGATCAGCGTATTGGCCGTGCCGAGGTCGATGGAGATGTCGTTGGAGAACAGCCCCAGGAGGCGTTTGAGCATGGGGTACGAACCTGCTTGCATGGTCGGCGGGAAAGTCACGGACTCTAGCAACCGCCCCGGGTTTGGGCAAGGTCGGGGTTGTGGTAAGTTTGCGCTCCGTCTCAGCGTATCCCTGAGTGTTTCGTTATCGCCCGCAGCGAGGGTCCGCAAGCCATGTCCGTAGACACCGAACACGTCCAGCGCATCGCCGAGCTTTCGCGTCTGGCGATGGATGACGACCAGGCCCGCGAGTTTGCCGGCGGGCTGAGTGACATCTTCGACTTCGTCGAGCAGCTCGACGGCGCCGACATCGAGGGGGTGGAGCCGATGGCCCATCCGATGGACGCGGCTCAGCGCCTGCGCCCGGACGCGGTCACCGAGCCCGACCGGCGCGACGACTACCAGGCCATTGCCCCGGCGGTGGAAGGGGGGCTCTACCTGGTGCCGCGCGTCATTGAATGACGCGCCATCCGCCGAATCGCCTGCGGCGCGCCCTGTGCGCCGCTTTCAGCCACGCTTGAAGGAAAGAGTCCCGAGTCCATGACCCAGGAAACCCTCTCCGACTGGGTACGCAAGCTGCGCGCCCGAGAGATCAGCTCGCGCGAGCTCACCCGCCTGTACCTGGACCGCATCGAGCGTCTGGATGCGGATCTCAACAGCTTCGTCACCGTAACCGCCGAGTCCGCGCTGGAGCAGGCGGACGCCGCCGATGCGCGTCTGGCGAAGGGCGAAGAGGCCCCGCTGCTGGGCGTGCCGGTGGCGCAGAAGGACATCTTCTGCACCCGCGGCGTGCGCACCGCCTGTGGCTCGCGCATGCTCGACCCGTTTGTCTCGCCCTACGACGCCACGGTGGTCGAGCGCATGCACGCCGCCGGCGCGGTGATGCTGGGCAAGACCAACATGGACGAGTTCGCGATGGGTTCGTCCAACGAGACCAGCTTCTACGGTCCGGTGCGCAACCCCTGGGACACCGCGCGGGTCCCGGGCGGCTCCTCCGGCGGTTCCGCGGCCGCGGTGGGCGCACGTCTGGCGCCCGGCGCCACCGGCACCGACACCGGTGGCTCCATCCGCCAGCCGGCCGCGTTCTGTGGGATCACCGGCCTCAAGCCGACCTACGGTCGGGTCTCGCGCTACGGCATGATCGCCTTCGCCTCCAGCCTGGACCAGGGCGGGCCGATGGCGGCCTCGGCCGAGGACTGCGGGCACATGCTCAACGCAATGGCCGGGTTCGACGAGCGCGACTCGACCAGTCTCGAACGCCCGGCCGAGGATTTCACCGCGGCGCTGGACGCCGACCTCACCGGGCTGCGCATCGGCCTGCCGCAGGAGTTCTTCGGCGAAGGCCTGGATGACGGCATCCGCGCCGCGCTGGACGAGGCGATCCGGGTGCTGCGCGAGCGCGGCGCCGAGATCCGCGAGGTCAGCCTGCCCAACAGCCACCTGTCGGTGCCGGCCTATTACGTGGTGGCCCCGGCCGAGGCCTCGTCCAACCTTTCGCGGTTCGACGGCGTGCGCTACGGCTATCGCTGCGAGGATCCGCAGGATCTGCTGGACCTGTACACCCGTTCGCGCGGCGAGGGCTTCGGCGCCGAGGTCAAACGGCGCATCATGGTGGGCACCCATGTGCTGTCCGCCGGCTACTACGACGCCTACTATCTCAAGGCGCAGAAGGTCCGCCGGGTGATCGCCGACGACTTCCGCCGGGTGTTCGCCGACGTCGACCTGCTGCTGGGCCCGACCACGCCGGAACTGCCGTTCGAACTGGGGGCCAAGAGCGCCGACCCGGTCAAGATGTACCTCTCGGATATCTACACCATCGCCGCCAACCTGGCGGGGCTGCCGGCGATGTCGCTGCCGGCGGGCGAGGTGCAGGGGCTGCCGGTCGGGCTGCAGCTGATCGGCAACTACTTCGACGAGGCGCGCATGATCGGCGTCGCACACCAGTTTCAGCAGGAGACCGACTGGCACGCCCGCGTGCCGTCGGCCTTTGCCTGAGGGGTCGCAGCATGGAATGGGAAACCGTCATCGGGCTGGAGATCCACGCCCAGCTCAATACCGTCTCCAAGATCTTTTCCGGGGCGCCCACCGCCTACGGCGCCGAGCCCAACCGTCAGGCCTGCCCGGTGGACCTGGGCATGCCCGGCGTGCTGCCGGTGCTCAACCGCGGGGTGGTCGAGCGTGCGGTGATGCTGGGGCTGGCGGTCGACGCCGAAATCGCCCCGCGCTCGGTGTTCGCGCGCAAGAATTACTTTTACCCGGACCTGCCCAAGGGCTACCAGATCTCGCAGTTCGAGCTGCCGATCGTAGCCAGCGGGCATCTGGACATCGAGCTGGAGGACGGCTCGACCAAGCGCATCGGCGTGACCCGTGCGCACCTCGAGGAAGACGCCGGCAAGAGTCTGCACGAAGGCTTCGAGGCGATGACCGGCATCGACCTCAACCGCGCCGGCACCCCGCTGGTGGAGATCGTCTCCGAGCCGGACCTGCGTTCGGCGAAGGAGGCGGTCGCCTACATGAAGAAGCTGCACTCGCTGGTGCGCTACCTCGACATCTGTGACGGCAACATGCAGGAGGGCAGTTTCCGCTGCGACGCCAACGTGTCCATCCGTCCGAAGGGCCAGGCGGAATTCGGTACCCGTGCGGAGCTGAAGAACCTCAACTCCTTCCGCTTCGTCGAGCGTGCGATCAACTTCGAGATCGAACGCCAGATCGACGTGATCGAGGGTGGCGGCCGCGTGGTGCAGGAGACCCGCCTGTACGATCCGGACCGCGACGAGACGCGTTCGATGCGTACCAAGGAAGAGGCCAACGACTACCGCTACTTCCCCGATCCGGACCTCCTGCCGGTGGAGGTCGATCAGGGCTTCATCGAAGAAATCCGCGGCCGCCTGCCGGAGCTGCCCGACGCCAAGCGCGAGCGTTTCGTGCGCGAGTACGAACTGCCGGAATACGATGCCGGCGTGCTCACCGCGACCCGCGAGATGGGGGATTTCTACGAGGCGGTGGTGCGGGGCTGCAATGCGCCCAAACTGGCCGCCAACTGGGTGATGGGCGAGTTCTCCGCCGCGCTCAACCGCTCCGAGGTGGAGCTCGCCGAGGCCCCGGTGGATGCCGGGGCGCTGGCCGGACTGCTGGCGCGCATCCAGGACGAGACCATCTCCGGCAAGATCGCCAAGGAAGTGTTCGAGGCGATGTGGAACGGCGAGGGCGATGCCGACAGCGTGATCGAGGCCAAGGGGCTGAAGCAGATCACCGACACCGGCGCGATCGACGCCATCATCGACGAGGTGATCGCGAACAACCCGAAGCAGCTCGAGCAGTACAAGGGCGGCAAGGACAAGCTGTTCGGGTTCTTCGTCGGCCAGGTGATGAAGGCCACCCAGGGCAAGGCCAATCCGGCCCAGGTCAACGAGCGGCTGAAGGAACGCCTGGATCAGGCATGAGTGATGCGGGCATGGGCGCGGCATCCGCGCGCGAAGCCGATACCCTGCACCGCTTCATGCTGGAAAACACCGGGGTGCGCGGCGAATGGGTGCACCTCGACCAGGCATGGCAGGCGGTGCTGGAGCGCCACCCCTACCCGCCGGTGGTGCGCGACCTGCTGGGGCAGGCCTGCGCCGCGGTCACCCTGGTCGCCGCCACGCTCAAGTTCAAGGGCTCCCTGATCCTCCAGGTCACGGGTTCCGGTCCGCTGCACATGCTGGTGGCGCAGGCGGACGGGCAGGGGCATCTGCGCGGGGTGGCCCGTTATCACGAGACCCCGCCGGAAGACGGCACACTGGAGGCGATCCTGGGCGAGGACGCGCGGGTGATGATGACCCTGGATCCCGGGGACGGCGGCGAGCGCTATCAGGGTGTTGTGGAGCTGCGCGGGCAGACCCTGGCCGCGGCCCTGGACGGGTATTTCGAGCAGTCCGAGCAGCTCCCCACGCGGGTCTGGCTGGCCGCCGATGGCCAGCGCGCCGCGGGCATGCTGCTGCAGGGGCTGCCGGATGACAGCGGGCAGCCGCTGTCGCGCGACAGCGAGGACTGGAACCGCGCGACCACCCTGGCCGCGACCACCACGGCGGCCGAATTGCTGCAGCTGGACGCAGGGTCGCTGCTGGGCCGGCTGTTCGCCGAGGAGCGCGTGCGCCTGTTCGACGGCTCCACGGTGGAATTCCACTGCCACTGCTCGCGCGAGCGCGTGGCCACCACCCTGCAGAGCCTCGGGGTGGACGAGATCCGCTCGATCCTGGCCGAGCAGGGCCGCATCGAGGTCACCTGCGAGTTCTGCAACGCGCAGTACGTGTTCGATGCGGTGGATGCCGAGGCTCTGTGCCGTCCGGGCAACGCGCAGCCGCCGGGGCCCGATACCTCGCAATAGGGGGCGGATCGGCCGGTCGGTCGACCCCCTGCGAACAGGGGGGCGCCCCGTGCCCCGCAGGAGGCCAGCCCCCTGGCCGATTACGGCGCCAGGCCCGATCGGCCGGAGGGCCGTCCTCCTACGGGGGGTCCCCGCAGACCGGGCAGGCCGGGTCGCGCTGCAGGCCGATCTCGCGGAACTGCATGTGCAGGCCGTCGATCAGCAGCAGGCGCCCCGCCAGGGTCGGCAGGCCGGCCAGCAGCTTGAGGGCCTCGGTCGCCTGCAGGCTCCCGACCACCCCCGGCAGGCTCGCCAGCACCCCGCTGGTCGCGCAGGTGTCCTCGTCCGCGCCTTCGTCGCCGTACAGACAGTGGTAGCAGGCCGCCTGCGGGTCGCGGAAATCGAAGGTGGTGAGCTGGCCCTCGAAGCGGATCACCGCGCCGGAGACCAGCGGCGTGCCGGTGGCGACCGCCGCGCGGTTGATCGCGCCACGCGCGGCGAAATGGTCGGTGCCGTCCAGCACCACGTCGGCCCCGGCGAAGAGCGCGCGCATCGCGTCGGCGTCCAGCCGTTCGGCGCGGGTCTCCACCCGGCAGGTGCTGTTCAGCGCCGCGATGCGCCGCGCACCGGAGGCGACCTTGTCCGCGCCCAGGTCGGCCTCGCCGTGCAGGATCTGGCGCTGCAGGTTGCTCGCCTCGACGTGATCCGGGTCCACCAGGGTCAGCCGGCCGACCCCGGCCGCGGCCAGATAGGCCGCCACCGGTGAACCCAGCCCGCCCACACCCATCACCACGGCATGTGCCCGATGCAGGCGTTCCTGCCCTTCGATCCCGATGGCCGGCAGCATGATCTGGCGCGCGTAGCGCAGGAGTTCGTCGTCATTCATCGGACCGATTGTAACCCCGAGCCCCGGAATCGCACGTCCATGTGCAGGCTTGCGCTGGCATCCCGGGGGTGCACCGCGCAAGTGGTGCAAAACGTGGCGCGGATCACGCAATGGCCATGGCGGTTCAAGGGGCGTTCAGTTGCCCGGGCGCAATCTGGCTCCGGCAATCCCGCCAGAAGACCAGGAGGACATCCTCATGAACCCCAACCATAAATCCGTCATGCGGCGCCTGGCCGCCGTTGTGGTGCCGGCCGCGCTGCTGGCATTCGTGATCGTGGCCCCGGCGCAGGCCGCCACCCCGGTGGAGACGGGCGCCAAGGCCGGGGGCGCGGCGTTCTCGATCGACGGCCTGCAGCAGGTGCGCCACGACCGCAACCGCTCCGGCAAGCGTGGACATCGTCACAGCCGTGGCCATCCGCACTCGAGTCGCGGCCATCCCGGGGCACGCGGGCACAAGCAGTCACGCCGCGGCCATTCGCGCGGGCGTGGGCCGGGCCACCGCTCCTCGCGGGGGGCTGAACACCATCACCACTACTATGGTCGTTCAAAGCGTTCCGGGTCGCGGGATCGTCGTGACCGGCGTTCCTCCGGCAGCATCCACCTCAAGCTGCCACTGCCGCTGCCGCGTCTGTGATGTGCAGCCGGGCCGCTCGCCGGTCCGGAGCATGGCACGCAGGGCCCCCGGTGCATGCGCCGGGGGCTTCGGCATGTCTGTCAGTCAGCGCCGGGCCCGCAGGCGCGCCCCGGTCACGCGGGGATGACCGGCGGTGTCCGGCCAGGTCGTGATGTCCGTCCACGGCCCGGTCTCCAGTCGTGCCCGTACCGCCGCGTCCTGGTCGAATCCGTGTTCCAGCAGCAGCCAGCCGTCGTCCGTCAGGTGATCGGGTGCGGTGGCGATCAGTTCATGCAGGTCCGCCAGTCCCGTTTGCGCCGCGACCAGCGCATCCCGTGGCTCGAAGCGCAGGTCGCCGCGTTGCAGATGCGGGTCGTCCGCGGCGATGTACGGCGGATTGGAGACGATCAGGTCGAAGCGTGCCGCGGGCGCCAGCGGTTGCAGCCAGGCCCCGGCGAAGAAGCGGACGTCCAGATCCAGTTCGCGGGCGTTGGCGCGGGCGCGGGTCAGGGCGTCGAGGCTGGTGTCGCTGGCGAAGCCGTCGATCGCCGGCCGTTCGGCCTTGAGCGCAAGGATGATGGCCCCGGAGCCGGTGCCCGCGTCCAGCACCCGGGGGTGTTCTTCCGGCGCCGCGTCGATGACCCCCAGCGCGGCCTCGACCAGCACCTCGGTCTCGGGGCGCGGGATCAGGCAGGCCGGGGAGACCCCCAGATCCAGGGTCCAGAAGCCGCGCCGGCCGAGGATGTGGGCGATCGGTTCGCCCTGCAGGCGGCGCCGGCACAACGCCTCGGCCGCGGCTGCCTGCGTGGGGCCGGGGGCATCGCCGCCGCGCGCGATGAGTTGCGCGGTGCTCAGGCCGGTGGCCATGCCGAGCAGCAGGCGTGCCTCCAGGCCGGCGGCCTCCACGCCGGCCTCCTGCAGCCGGTTGCGCAGGCTGGCCAGCAGGGCGTCCAGCGTGACCGGGTGGTCCATCAGGCGTCGGCGAGGGAGGCGAGCTGTTCCGCCTGGTGCTCGTGGATCAGCGGGTCGATCACCGGGTCGAGGTCGCCGGCCATCACCTGCTCCAGCTTGTACAGCGTCAGATTAATGCGGTGGTCGGTGACCCGCCCCTGGGGGAAGTTGTAGGTGCGGATCCGTTCCGAGCGGTCGCCGCTGCCCACCAGACCCTTGCGCTCGGCGCTCTGGGCCTCGGCCTGCGCGGCGCGTTCGTCCTCGTACAGCCGCGCGGCGAGGAAGTTCATCGCGCGGGCGCGGTTCTTGTGCTGGGAGCGCTCTTCCTGGCATTCGACCACGATGCCGGTGGGCAGGTGGGTCAGGCGCACGGCGGAATCGGTCTTGTTCACGTGCTGGCCGCCGGCACCGGAGGAGCGGAAGGTGTCCACGCGCAGGTCGGCCGGGTTGATCTCCGGCATCTCGACCTCCTCCAGTTCCGGGAGGATCGCGACCGTGGCCGCCGAGGTGTGGATGCGGCCCTGGGACTCGGTCTCGGGTACGCGCTGCACGCGGTGTGCGCCGGATTCGAATTTGAGCCGCGAATAGGCCCCCTGGCCGGCGAGTCGGGCGATCACCTCGCGGTAGCCGCCGTGTTCGCCCTCGCTGGCCGACAGGATCTCCAGCTGCCAGTGGCGCTGTTCCGCGTAGCGGCTGTACATGCGCAGGAGGTCGCCGGCGAACAGTGCGGCTTCGTCCCCGCCGGTGCCGGCGCGGATCTCGAGGAACACGTTGGCGTCATCGTGCGGATCCTTCGGGATCAGGTGGCGGTAGAGTTCGGCCTCCAGTTCCTCGTTACGCGCATTGAGGGTCTCGATCTCGCCCTCGGCCATCGCGCGCAGTTCGGGGTCGTCGTCCTCGAGCATCGCGCGCGCCTCGTCCAGCGCGGCGCGGTTTTCGTTCCATGCCTTCCACGCCTCGGCCACCGGTTCCAGCTGGCTGTATTCCTGCGACAGCCGGCGCAGCTGCTCGGGGTCCTCGGCGGCATCGGGCGTGGCGAGCAGGCCGGCGATCTCGGCGTGGCGTTCGGCCAGGCCCTCCAGTTTGGCGCGAAAGGAATCCTTCACGCGTCGTCCCTGGTGTCGTCGGGTTTCGCGCCGTGGTCATGACCCGGGGCATGACCGTGCTCAGGACCGTGCTCAGGCCCGTGATCACGCCCGCGATCATGTCCGGGGTCGTCCTCGCGTTCGGGCAGCTGAAACAGCTGATGCGCGGCTTCCAGCAGGCGGGCGTCGCCCTCGTGGGCCGCGGTGTTGAGGCTCTTGCAGGGGTGGTGCATCAGCTTGTTGGTCAGGGTGTGGGCCAGCCAGGGCAGGACCTCGTCGGGCGACCGACCGGCGCGGATCATTGCCAGGGCACGCTCCACGGTCTCGTCCTTGACCGTCTCCGCGCGCTCGCGCAGCTGGCGGATGCTGTCGATGGAGTCGCGCGCCCGCAGCCAGCGCATGAACTCCCCGGCGCGCTGGTTGATGATCTCCTCGGCCTGTTCCGCGGCGGCCTGACGCGAGGCCATGTTGTCGTCGATCACCTCCTGGAGGTCGTCGACCGTGTACAGGTAGATGTCCTCCAGTTGCCCCACTTCCGGCTCGATGTCGCGTGGCACCGCGATGTCGACCATGAACATCGGCTTGCGGCGGCGCTTGCGCAGCGCGCGTTCCACCGCCCCCTTGCCGAGGATGGGTACCGGCGCGGCGGTGGAGGAGATCACGATGTCGGCCTCCGGCAGGCGTTCGCCCAGATGGTCCAGGCCGATGGGCTCGCCGTCGAAGCGTTCGGCCACGCTGCGCGCGCGTTCCTCGGTCCGGTTGGCCACGATCACCCGGCCGATGCCGAGGCCCCGCAGGTGCTGCAGGGCCAGTTCGATGGTCTCGCCCGCGCCCACTACCATGGCGGTCAGCGGCTTGAGGTCGCCGAAAATCTGCCGGCCCAGCGATACCGCGGCGAAGGCCACCGAGACCGCGCTCTGGCCGATCGCGGTCTCGGTGCGTACGTCCTTGGCGGTGGCGAAGGCGTGCTGGAACAGCCGCTCCAGCGACAGCCCGAGGGTGCCGGCGTCGTGGGCGTACTGGTAGGCGGTCTTCATCTGCCCCAGGATCTGCGGTTCGCCCAGCACCATCGAATCCAGACCGCTGGCGACCCGCAGGGTGTGGCGCACGGCCGAGCCGTCGTGGTGCAGGTAGAGGTAGGGCCTCAGTTCGGCACGGTCGATCCCGTGGTAGCCGCCCAGCCAGTCCACCACTCGGTGTTCGCTGTCCTCCCCGCTCTCGCGGAAATAGACCTCGGTGCGGTTGCAGGTGGAGAGGATCGCACTCTCCGGCAGCCGCACGCCGGAGCGCAGCGAATGCAGCGCATCGTCCAGTTCGTGCTGGCTGACCGACAGCCGCTCGCGGATCTCGACCGGCGCCGTCTTGTGATTGATTCCGAGTGCGAAGAGCATAACCTGCGTATTGTGCCGCAAAACGTCCCCTGCGGGTCAGTAGTGTACGCGGTGAAAGGGTTCGGTACAGTGCGCAGGAATCCGGATGCCGGGCCCGAAGGAACCTGGCGCGGCCCGGTGCCGTCTCACTGAAAGCTGACATGCATGGAATGCCTCTATGACCCGAACCCTGCTGGCCGCGGCCGTTGCCCTCCTTGTCAGCGGTTGTGCGCACCATTCGCTCGGTGCCGGCGAGCCGCTGGAAACCGACGCCCCGGAGATCGTGACCCTGCCCGAGAGCGGATTGCAGGAGGATCCCGAGGCGGCGCTGATGTTCAGCGTGCTTGCCGGCGAGATCGCCGTGCGTTCCGGGCAGACCGCCGATGCGGCGGCCTTCTACGGTGCGGCGGCGGCGCTGAGCCACGACCCGGAAATCGCCGAACGGGCCACCCGTATCGCCCTGTTCGCGCGCGATCGTGAGCAGGCCCTGCGTTCCGGGGAGCGCTGGCTGGCCCTGTCGCCCGAACACATGGAGGCGGTGCAGATCGTTGCGCTGCTGCGCATCGACGCCGGGCAGGTCGAGGCCGCCGCGCAGCAGCTGGATGAACTGATGCAGCGGCGCGCGGGGGAAGGCGCCAGTCCCTATTCATCGCTGGTCTCGCTGATGGTGCAGGCCGACAACCGGGACCACGCGCTGGAGACCCTGGACCACCTCGCCACGCGGCGGGCCGGGGATCGCGACACCTGGCGAGTGTATGCCGAACTTGCGCTGCGGTTCGACGCGACCGGGGCGGCCCTGCAGGCCACCGAGCGGGGTCTCGAGCAGCATCCCGACGCCATCAGCCTGTACCTGTTGCGGGTGCAGGCGCTGGAACGCGACGAACGCGGGGACGAGGCCCTGGCCCTGATGCGCGAGGCCGTCGCCGCCCACCCGGACAGTCGCGACGCCCGCATCGGCTATGCCCATGCACTGACCGACCATGCCGACGACGACCGGGGCCCGGAGGAGATCGCGCGGCTGGCAGAGCTGGCCCCCGACGACCACGAGGCCCGCCTGACGCTGGCCCTGCTGAGCCTCGAGAGCGGCTGGCACGAGGCCGCGCGCGAGCAGCTGGAGGCCCTGGAGGCCCGCGGCGTGCGCGAGAACGAGGTGGCCTATTATCTGGGTCGTCTGCACGAGCTGGAAGGGGATGCGGACCGGGCCCGGACGTTCTTCGAGCGGGTTGGCGAGGGCGAGTTTCGCGCGGATGCGCGGCTGCGCCTCGCGGCCCTGACCCTGCGCGAAAACGGTGCCGGGGCGGCGCGCGCTGCGTTCGACGAACTGCAGACGCACGACGACGCCGATGTGGCACGCGAGGCCTGGGTCGTGGAGGTCAACACCCTGCGCGAGGAAGAGGCCTACGAACGTGCGCTGGAACGCGCCGATGCGGCACTGGATGCCTTCCCCGAGGAGAGCGACCTGCTGTATCTGCGCGGGCTGATCCACGAGCGCCTGGACCGGGTGGACGCGGCGCTGCAGGACTTTCGCACAATCCTTGACAACGACCCGGACAGTGCCACGGCGATGAACGCGCTGGGGTACACCCTGGCCGACCGGACCGACCGCTACGAGGAGGCCTACGAGCTGATCACGCAGGCCCTCGAGCAGCGTCCCGATGACGCAGCCGTGGTCGACAGCTACGGCTGGGTGCTCTACAAGCTCGGGCGGCTGGACGAGGCCGAAGAGCAGTTGCGGCGGGCCTGGAGCATGATGGAGGACGGCGAGATCGCCAGTAATCTGGCCGTCGTGTTGTGGGAGCAGGGCGAACGCGACGAGGCGCGCGAGCTGCTCGATAAGGCGCTGGAGCGCGAACCCGGGCACGAGCGGCTGCAGCGGGTCCGGCGCGAGCTGCTCGAATGACCCGAATGAGGGGGCCAGGTGTGCGCGCGGCACTCGCGCTGATGACCGTGATGCTGCTCGCCGGGTGTGCGGCCCTGCCGGAGGTGGACCGGGGCGACGCCGCGCAAAGGGCCTTCGAGGAGCGCAGCGAGCGGCTCGCCGCCATCGAAACCTGGCGCCTGGTGGCCCGCCTGGGGCTGGATACCGAGCGTGAATACTGGTCCGCACAGCTCAACTGGCGGGTGCAGGAGGGTACGCATATCCTCGATCTGTCCGGTCCGATGGGGCGGGGTGGCGGCCGATTGACCCTCGCCGAGGGACAGCCGGCGCGGCTGGTGACCCGTGATGGCGAACATCACAGCGCACGCGATCCGGACGCCCTCGCGCAGCGTCTCACCGGCGATGCGATTCCGGTGTCGGGGATGATCTACTGGGTACGCGGCCTGCCGGATCCCGCCCGTCCGTTCGAGCACGAGGTGGACGCCGAAGGGCGTCCGATCCGCATCCGTCAGGCCGGCTGGGAGATCGAATACGGCGAGTACGAGGAATTCGACGGCGAGTCCATGCCGGTGCGCATGGAGCTGCAGCGCGATGCGCTCACGCTGCGTGCCGTGATCCGCCAGTGGCAGATGGGAGACGGATCCGCCTGATGGACAAGCCCTTTGCGCAGGTCTTCCCCGCGCCCGCGAAGATCAACCGCTTCCTGCACATCACCGGTCGGCGCGCGGACGGCTACCACGAGCTGCAGACCGTGTTCCAGTTCCTCGATCTGGAGGACCGGCTGCGCTTCGAGCCGCGCCCCGGCGGGGAGGTGGCGATGGCCTCCGCGGATGCCGTGGACGGGGCCGAAAACCTGTGCGTGCGCGCCGCCCGCATGGTCTTTGCGGCCGCCGGGCGACACGAAGGGGTGACGATCCACCTCGACAAGCGCCTCCCGGTCGGTGGCGGTGTGGGCGGAGGCAGTTCCGACGCTGCCACCACCCTGGTTGCGCTGAATCATCTGTTCGAGCTTGGGCTGGACGAATCGACGCTGGCCGACCTCGGCCTGCGTCTCGGCGCGGACGTGCCGGTCTTCGTGCGCGGCCGCGCCGCATGGGCCGAAGGCGTGGGCGAAACCCTGGTCCCGGTGCGGCCCGACTGCCCCTGGGCGCTGCTGATCGACCCCGGTGTCCCGGTCGCCACCGGAACCATGTTCGGGTCAGGAGAATTGACACGCGACTGTCCCACCGAGAGAATCTCGCACGCGGTCGACGGCGCGCCATTTGGAAACGTCTTCGAACCGGTGGTCCGGACGCGCCATCCGGACATCGCCCGGGCGCTGGACTGGCTGGGCTCGCAGACCGACCGGGCCCGCCTGAGCGGAACCGGCGGTTGCGTGTTCGGGCTGTTTCGCGACCGCGCCGAAGCCGAGAGGGCACGCGAGGAACAGCCGCTGCCCTGGAGCAGCCGGGTCACCCGGCTGCGCAACGAGTCGCCCCTGCGGGCGTGGTTGCCCGAGTCGGGCGGCCATTCTACTGGGCCGTAGCCAAGCGGTAAGGCAACGGGTTTTGATCCCGTCATGCGCAGGTTCGAATCCTGCCGGCCCAGCCATACAATCGCCCCGCGCCGAAGGCGAGGGGCACCTGACAACCGGGCGGCAGGATGAGAACCGTGAAAGGTTCGACTCGAGCGGCGCAGCCGCGAGAGAACGCCGCCGAAGGCGGCGGCCCGGAGGGCGGCGCGCAGCGCCGTAATCCTGCCGGCCCAGCCATATTTCCGAACCCCGGCCCCGGCCGGGGTTCCTTACTGGAGACCGCGCCATCCGGGCGCGGTTCCGCACCACCCAGACCGGGACAAGTCGTGGTCGACAAGAGTCGCATGATGATCTTCGCGGGGAACGCCAACCCGCGACTGGCACAGGGCGTTGCCGAGCACCTCGGCCTGCCGATGGGGAAGGTGACCGTCGGCCGGTTCAGTGACGGCGAGGTCCAGGTCGAGATCCTGGAAAACGTGCGCGGACGCGACGTCTTCCTGATCCAGCCCACCGGGCAGCCCACCAACGAGAACCTCATGGAGCTCGTGATCATGGTGGATGCCCTGCGCCGCGCTTCGGCCGGCCGCATTACCACGGTGATCCCGTATTTCGGTTATGCCCGTCAGGATCGCCGTGTGCGCTCGGCGCGCGTGCCGATCTCGGCCAAGGTCGTGGCCAACATGATCGAGGCGGTGGGCGCCGATCGCGTGCTGACCATCGACGTCCATGCCGATCAGGTTCAGGGATTTTTCAACGTTCCGGTGGACAACATCTATGCCTCGCCGGTGCTGCTGGGCGATGTCTGGCGTCACGTCTCCGGTGATCTGACGGTCGTGTCGCCCGACGTCGGCGGCGTCGTGCGCGCCCGAGCGATCGCCAAACGGATGGATGACGCCGACCTGGCGATCATCGACAAGCGCCGCCCGCGCGCCAACGAATCCGAAGTGATGCACATCATCGGGGACGTGCGCGGCAAGTCCTGCATCATCATCGACGACCTGGTGGATACGGCCGGTACCCTGTGTCAGGCAGCGAAGGCGCTGAAGGAGCATGGCGCCTCCTCGGTCAGCGCCTATGCCACCCACCCCGTGCTTTCCGGCGCGGCGATTGATAACATAAACGGTTCGGCGCTGGACGAGCTGGTGGTGACCGACACCCTGGCCCTCCAGCCCAACGCGCAGGCCTGTCCGAAAATCCGGCAGCTCTCGGTCGCAGAGATGCTCGCGGAGACCATCCGCCGCATCAATCGCGAGGAGTCCGTGAGCTCGCTGTTCGTGGACTGAGCCCGGGCCGGCGGAACCCGGTCTGCGTCGCCGGCGATCGCCGGCTGCCCCGAATCCGGGAGGAAGGGCCTCCCGCTTTACGCCTCACCTGGTCGCGGGTGGGGCGCGTTCATTCTGGAGAACGTCATCATGAGCATGAGCTTTACCCTTGAAGCCGAGAAGCGTGACGAACAGGGTTCGAGTGCGAGCCGCCGCCTGCGTCGCGCCGGCAAGCTGCCCGCCATCCTGTATGGCGGCGACGATCCCGCGGTGCCGATCACGCTGGATCACAACGCGATGGTGCACAACCTGAAGGAAGACGCGTTTTATTCGCACATCCTGACGGTCAAGCTGGACGGCCAGTCGCAGAAGGCCATCCTGCGCGACGTGCAGCGCCATCCGTTCAAGCCCACCATCTACCACGTGGACCTGCTGCGCGTGAGCGCCAACCAGCCGATCCGCGTGAACGTGCCCATCCACTTCCTCAACGAGGAGACCTGCAAGGGCGTGAAGCCCGGCGGTGGCATGATCAACCGTCAGGTCAACGAGATCGAGGTCGAGTGCCTGCCGGACGACCTGCCGGAATCGATCGACGTCGACATGACCGACGTCGACGTGGGCGAGACCCTGCACCTGTCCGACCTGAAGGGCAATCTGCCCAAGGGTGTCGAGATGGTCGCGCTGATGCAGGGCGACGAATACGACTACGCGGTCGTGACCGTGCAGCTGCCGCGTTCCGCCAAGGGTGGCGGCGGTGGTGGTGCGGCCGCCGCCGAGGGCGCCGAAGGCGAGGAAGGTGGTGACGAGGCCGCGGGCGAGGAAGCCGGCGGCGAGGAAGACAACGGCTGAACGCCGCGGTCACGACCTCCCGCATGACCAGCCGACCTGCGCCGATTCGCCTGGTGGTCGGGCTGGGCAACCCGGGCCCGCGTTACGCCGAAACCCGGCATAACGCGGGCTTCTGGTTTGTGGATGCCCTGGCCCGTGATCACGGCGTCCGCTTTCGCCCGGAGAACCGCTTCGATGGCGAGGCGGCCCGGCTGACCCTCCCCGAAGGTGATGCCTGGCTCCTCAAGCCGATGTCCTTCATGAACAAGAGCGGCCTGCCGGTGCGCAAATGCGCCGATTTCTATCGCATCGCTCCGGAGGAGATCCTGGTCGTCCACGACGAACTGGATCTCGAGCCCGGGGTGGTCCGCCTGAAGCATGGCGGCGGGCATGGCGGGCATAACGGTCTGCGCGACCTGCACCGGCACCTGGGCGGTCCCGCCTACTGCCGCCTGCGTGTCGGTATCGGTCATCCCGGTGAGCGCGATCAGGTGGTGCCCTTCGTGCTCGATCGTCCCGGCCGCGACGATGCGCGGGCGATTGGCGAGGCACTGGACGACGCGACGCGCGAGATCCCGGCCCTGCTGGCCGGGCGCTGGGACGAGGCCGTGCGCCGTCTGCACGGTCGCGGTTCCGGCTGAGTCCGCACCGAGCCCGCACCGAAGTTACATCCGAGGAAACCCCATGAGCCTGAAATGCGGCATCGTCGGCCTGCCGAACGTCGGCAAATCGACTCTGTTCAACGCCCTCACGCGCGCGGAGATCGCCGCGGAGAACTACCCGTTCTGCACCATCGATCCCAACGTCGGGGTGGTGGAGGTGCCGGACCCGCGGCTGGCAAAGCTGGCGGAGCTGGTATCGCCGGAGCGGGTGCTGCCGACCACGGTGGAGTTCGTCGACATCGCCGGGCTGGTGTCCGGGGCGGCCCAGGGCGAGGGGCTGGGCAACCAGTTCCTGGCGCATATCCGCGAGACCGACGCCATCGCCCAGGTGGTTCGCTGTTTCGAGGACGATGACATCGTCCATGTAGCCGGCCGGGTGGACCCGCTGGCCGACATCGAGACCATCAGTACCGAGCTGATGCTGGCGGACCTGGAGACGGTCAACAAGGCGCTGACCCGTCTGACGCGTGCCGCCAAGTCCCAGGACAAGGAGGCCATCGCCCGGCTCCGGGCCGCCGAGAAGGTGGCCGAGGGCCTGGGTGAGGGCATCCCGGTGCGTGCCCAGGATCTGGAGGCGGAAGAGCTCGAGCTGCTGCGCGATCTCCACCTGCTGACCATCAAGCCGCTGATGTACATCGCCAACGTCAACGAGGCGGGTCTCACCGAGGATAACGAACAGGTGCGCGCCGTGCGCGCGAAGGCCGCCGAGGAGGGGGCTCAGGTGGTCAGCGTGTGCGCGGCCATCGAGGCCGAGATCGCCGTGCTCGAGCCCGGCGAGCGCGCCGAATTCCTCGCCGATCTGGGCCTCGAGGAACCCGGTCTGGACCGCGTGATCCGCACCGCCTATGAGCTACTGGATCTGCAGACCTTCTTCACCGCCGGCGAGAAGGAGGTGCGCGCCTGGACCGTGCGCCGGGGCTCCACCGCGCCACAGGCGGCGGGCGTGATCCATACCGATTTCGAGAAGGGTTTCATCCGCGCCGAGGTGGTCGCCTACAACGACTACGTGGAGCACGGCGGTGAGCAGGGGGCGAAGGATGTCGGCAAGTGGCGGCTCGAAGGCAAGGAATACGTCATGCGCGAAGGGGACGTTGTACATTTTCGCTTCAATGTCTGAGTATAATACTCGGACTTTGTCGCGGGGGCGGCACCCCTGCGCCCGGCACGTTTCCTTATCGCAATCAACCATCAGGCCCGTATCAGGAGTACAGCAATGGATGTAATGGACCGTATCCGCCAGCAGGTGGAAGAAAACCCGGTCGTGATCTTCATGAAGGGGAGCCCGCAGTTCCCGATGTGCGGCTTTTCGAGCCGCGCGGTGGAGGCGCTGAAGCGCTGCGAGCGCGAGTTCGGCTACGTGAACGTTATCGCCGATCAGGAGGTCATGCAGAACCTGCCGCGCTTCGCCGACTGGCCGACCTTTCCGCAGGTCTATATCGACGGCGAGCTCATCGGCGGCTGCGACATCACCCTGGAGATGTTCGAAAGCGGCGAGCTGAAGAAGATGGTCGACGAGGCCCACGACAAGCACGCCCAGCGCAACGCCGGCTGAAGCGACCGGCCCGCGGCGTGCCCGGCCCGTCATCGCGATCGCGGTGGCGGGCCTTTTTTGTGGTCAGCTACCCGGCGGGAGTTCTTCCGGGTCAGGCAGCTGCAGCGCGGCCTGCGGCACGCCGATGTGGTCCTGCCAGTGGTTGGCGACCGCGCAGAACAGGTCGGCGGTCTTTTCGGCGTCGAAGGCCGCGCTGTGCGCGGAATCGTTGTCCCACTCCAGCCCGGCGGCGCGCGCCGCGCGCGCGAGAACGGTCTGGCCGTAGGCCAGTGCGGCCAGCGACACAGTGTCCAGACTGCTGAACGGGTGGAAGGGGTTGCGTTTGATCCCGCAGCGGTCCGCCGCCTTGTGCACGAACCCGAGGTCGAAATGGGCGTTGTGTCCCACCAGGATCGCGCGTTTGCACAGATTCAGCTTGACCTCGCGACGGACCTCACTGAACAGCCGACCCATCGCCTGATCCTCCGGCCACGCCGCGCGCAGCGGATGGTAGGGGTCGATCCCGTTGACCTCCAGCGACTTCGGATCCATCTCCGAGCCTTCGAACGGCCGTACATGGAGGCTCACGGTGTGGGCGCGCTCCAGGCGATCCTGCTCGTTGCGGCGCAGGAAGACTGCGGCCACCTGCAGCAGGGCGTGGCGTTCGCAGTCGAAACCCCCGGTTTCCACATCGACGACCACGGGCAGGAAGCCGCGGAAGCGGTGGGCCATGGGGCGGTGCGAGGGGTCGAGCTGGGAGGGTGCGGCCATGCGGTTACCTTGGTTCGGATCGATTCCGGGAAGATCTTTGCGTATCCCTCCCGTTTTGCGGGAGATCGGCGCCATAGAACGCTTTCGCTTGACCTGTTGGCAACACAGTCGGGATACTTGCGCCTTTCTGTCCGCCCGGGCCGCGGCATGGTAGCAGAACCGCCCCGCGCCCGGTGGCACGGCCCCGCGCCCGCGAACCGTTTCCCAACCCGTTTTCAGGGGTAGACGCATGGACCTGAACGCCATCCCGAATGACATCGATCCGCAGGAAACCCAGGAGTGGATCGACGCCCTTGCCTCCGTGATGGAGGCCGACGGGCCCGAACGGGCGCACGCCCTGCTGGAGGCCCTGGTGGACAAGGCCCGGCGCAGCGGTGCCTATCTTCCGTATTCGGCCAATACCGCGTACGTGAACACCATCCCGCCGCATCTCGAACCGGTGTACCCCGGTGATGGCGCGCTGGAGCACCGCATCCGCTCTTACATCCGCTGGAACGCGATGGCGATGGTGGTCAAGGCCAACCGGGTGTCGCCGGAACTGGGTGGACACATCGCGTCCTTCGCCTCCGGGGCCACGCTCTACGACGTCGGCTTCAACCATTTCTGGCGCGCCCCGTCGCACGAGCACGGCGGTGATCTGGTGTTCGCTCAGGGACACTCCTCACCGGGGATCTACGCCCGTGCGTTCCTCGAAGGGCGCCTGACCGAGGAGCAGCTGGATCATTTCCGCCGCGAGGTGGACGGCAAGGGGCTGTCCTCCTACCCGCACCCCTGGCTGATGCCGGACTTCTGGCAGTTCCCGACGGTGTCCATGGGGCTGGGCCCGATCATGAGCATCTACCAGGCACGGTTCATGCGTTACCTGCAGGATCGCGGGCTGGCGCAGACGGAGAACCGCCATGTCTGGAGTTTCGTTGGCGACGGCGAGGTGGACGAGCCCGAGACCATGGGGGCGATCACCCTGGCCTCGCGCGAGAAGCTGGACAACCTGACCTGGGTGGTGAACTGCAACCTGCAGCGCCTCGACGGGCCGGTGCGCGGCAACGGCAAGATCGTGCAGGAGCTGGAGGCGATCTTCCGTGGCGCCGGCTGGAACGTCATCAAGGTCCTGTGGGGGCGCTACTGGGAGCCGCTGCTGGCCAAGGACACCGACGGCCTGCTGCAGAAGCGCATGATGGAGGCGGTCGACGGCGACTACCAGAACTACAAGGCCAACGACGGGGCCTACGTGCGCGAGCACTTCTTCGGCAAGTATCCGGAGCTCAAGGCGATGGTCGCCAACATGTCCGACGAGGAGATCTGGCGCCTGAATCGCGGCGGGCATGACCCGGTCAAGGTCTACGCCGCCTACAAGGAGGCCATGGAGCACACCGGCCAGCCCACCGTAATCCTGGCGCACACCGTCAAGGGCTACGGCATGGGTTCGGCGGGCGAGGCCCAGAACCGCACCCACAGCCAGAAGAAGATGGACACGGAGGACATGAAGCACTTCCGTGACCGCTTCAACATCCCGCTGTCCGACGAGCAGGTGGAACGGGCCGAGTATCTCAAGCCGGATCCCGACTCCGACGAGATGCAGTACATGCACGAGCGGCGCAAGGCGCTCGGCGGTTACCTGCCGCAGCGGCGGCACATGACCACGCCGCTGGAGGTCCCCGGACTGGACGCCTTTTCCGGGCTGCTGGAGGACTCCGGCGACCGCGAGATGTCCACCACCATGGCCTTCGTGCGCATGCTGCAGATCCTCGCGCGCGACAAGAAGATCGGCCGGCACGTGGTCCCGATCGTCCCGGACGAGGCGCGTACCTTCGGCATGGAAGGCCTGTTCCGCCAGCTGGGCATCTATTCCTCGGTCGGCCAGCTCTATGAGCCGCAGGACAAGGACCAGGTGATGTATTACAAGGAGGACAAGGGCGGCCAGATCCTGGAGGAAGGGATCAACGAGGCCGGCTCGATCTCCTCCTGGATCGCCGCCGCGACGTCCTACTCCACCCACGGCGTCGCAACCATCCCGTTCTACATCTTCTATTCGATGTTCGGGTTCCAGCGCATCGGCGATCTGATCTGGGCCGCCGGCGACCAGCGGGCGCGCGGTTTCCTGATCGGCGGAACCGCCGGCCGCACCACCCTGGCCGGCGAAGGGCTGCAGCACAACGACGGCCATAGCCACATGATGGCGGCCAATGTGCCCAACTGCATCGCCTACGATCCGACGTTCGCCTACGAGCTGGCGGTGATCGTGCAGGACGGCATGCGGCGCATGTTCCGCGAGCAGGAGAGCGTCTTCTACTACATCACCGCGATGAACGAGAACTACCATCAGCCGGCGATGCCGGAGGGCGCCGAAGAGGGCATCCGCCGCGGCCTGTATCGTTTCCAGACCGGCGGGCGCAAGAAAAAGAAGGTCCGCCTTATGGGGTCCGGCACCATCCTGCGCGAGGCGATCGAGGCCGCGGCGCTGCTGGAGCAGGACTTCGGTGTGTCGGCCGAGGTCTGGAGCGCGACCAGTTTTACCGAGCTGGCGCGTGACGGTCGCGACTGCGAGCGCCATGCCCGGCTGCATCCGGACGCGAAGCCGCGTCGCAGCTGGGTCGAACAGTGCCTGGGCGGTTCCGAGGCGCCGGTGGTCGCGGCCACCGACTACGTGTCGAACTTCGCCGATCAGATCCGCGCCTATGTGCCCGCCGACTATCGTGTGCTGGGCACCGACGGCTTCGGCCGTTCGGACCTGCGCTCCGCGCTGCGGCGCCACTTCGAAGTCGACCGCTACCACATCGCGGTGACCGCGCTGAAGGCCCTGGCCGATGCCGGGACCGTCGAGGCGAAGACCGTCCGCGAGGCAATCGACCAATACGAGATCGACACCGATCGTCCCAACCCCCTGCAGGCCTGAGGCCGGCGTCCCGAGGCAGGAGCAGACATGAGCGACACGATTACGGTTGAAGTCCCCGACATCGGTGACTTCAAGGACGTCGAGATCATCGAGGTGCTGGTCAAGCCGGGTGACACCGTGGCGCCCGAGGACCCGCTGATCACCCTGGAGTCGGACAAGGCCTCCATCGAGATCCCGGCACCGCAGGGCGGTACCGTGCAGGGAATGAAGGTCAAGGCCGGGGACCGCGTCTCGCAGGGAGATGCGATCCTCGAACTGGCCCCCGCGGACGAGGCGGCCGCCAGTGGTGCCGGGGAAGCTCTCGCGGAGGCCGCCGCCGACCCGGCCGCCTCCGCCGGAGGCGAAGAAACGGCACCCGCGGCCTCGGCCAGCGCGCCGGATACCGGGTCCGCGCCGGCCAGGGCATCGGCCGGCGACTCGGGTGGTACCGGCGGGCGGGGCGGCCAGGGCGGCCCGCGGCCATCGCCCACCGCCCATATCGAGAACGAGTCCGCGTTCCGTCGCGCCCATGCCTCGCCCGTGGTGCGCAAGTTCGCGCGCGAGCTCGGGGTCGACCTGTCCAAGGTCGAGGGGAGCGGTCGCAAGGGGCGCATCCTGCGCGAGGACGTGCAGGCCTTCGTCAAGCGCGCGCTCAGCCAGCCCGCCGGTTCCGGACTGGGGGTCGAACCCATGCCGGAGATCGATTTCTCCGAGTTCGGTCCGATCGAGACCCGGCCGCTGTCGAAGATCAATCGGCTCACCGGCCAGAACCTGCATCGCAACTGGGTCACCGTCCCGCACGTGACGCAGTTCGACGAGGCCGACATCACCGAGCTGGAGGACTTCCGCAAATCGCTGAAGGCCGAATACGAGAAGCAGGGGGTCAAGATCACCTTCCTGCCGTTCCTGATGAAGGCGGTGGTCTCCGCGCTCAAGGAATACCCGCGTTTCAATGCCTCGCTGGACGCGACCGGCGAGAATCTGGTGATCAAGCAGTACTACCACCTGGGCGTGGCCGTGGATACGCCGGATGGTCTGGTGGTTCCGGTCGTGCGTGACGTGGACCGCAAGAGTCTGGTGGACATCGCCTCCGAACTGATGGACCTGTCGAAGCGGGCGCGCGAGAAGAAACTCAAGCCTGCCGACATGCAGGGCGGCTGTCTGACCATCTCCAGCCTCGGTGGCATTGGCGGCACCCAGTTTACGCCGATCGTGAACGCCCCGGAGGTCGCCATCCTCGGGGTGTCGAAGGCCTCGATGCAGCCGGTCTGGAACGGCGAGGAATTCGAGCCGCGTCTGGTGTTGCCGATGGCCTTGTCCTACGACCACCGGGTGATCGACGGGGCCCTGGGCGCCCGCTTCACCACCACGCTGAGCGCGCTGCTGTCCGACATGCGGCGCATGCTGCTGTAATCACCGGAGCTTTGTCATGAGTCAGACCACCACCGTCGAAGTCCCCGACATCGGCGACTTCAAGGATGTCGAGATCATCGAGGTCCTGGTCCAGCCGGGCAGTACCATCGCCCCGGAAGACCCGCTGATCACGCTCGAATCGGACAAGGCGACCATCGATGTCCCGGCACCGCAGGCGGGTACGGTTAAATCCGTGCACGTGAAGACCGGCCAGCGGGTCTCTCAGGGGGATCCGATCCTGGAGCTGGAGGCCGGTGCGGAGGCCGCGGACAGCGAGGCTTCGCCCGCCCCGGCGGAGGATACCGAGGCGGCGTCCGCGGAACCCGCCGGCGCGGCCCGGGCGTCCTCCACCCCGGCGCCGCAGGCCGCGGCCGACCCGAACACCGACAGCCAGTGCCAGGTGCTGGTGCTGGGCTCCGGCCCCGGCGGCTATACCGCCGCCTTCCGTGCCGCGGACCTGGGCCTGGACGTGGTGATGGTCGAGCGTTATCCGCAGATCGGCGGGGTCTGCCTGAATGTCGGCTGCATCCCGTCCAAGGCGCTGCTGCACGCCGGCGAGGTGCTGCACGAGGCCGAGCGCTTTGCCGCCCTGGGCATCAAGTTCGGCGAGCCCGAGATCGACCTCGACGGCCTGCGCGGCTACAAGGACAAGACGGTCAAGAAGCTGACCGGCGGCCTCAAGCAGCTGGCCAAGCAGCGCAAGGTGCGCGTGGTGCAGGGCGTCGGCGAATTCACCGGGGCCCACAGCATCGCCGTCGAGGGCGATGATGGCCGCGAGGTGATCGGCTTCGAGCACGCGATCATTTCCGTCGGCTCGCAGGCGGTGAAACTGCCGGGCTTCCCCTGGGACGACGACCGGGTGATGGATTCCACCGATGCGCTGGATCTGGCCGACATCCCCGAGCGCATGCTGGTGGTCGGCGGCGGCATCATCGGCCTGGAGATGGCCTGCGTGTACGAGTCGCTGGGCACGAAGGTCACGGTGGTGGAGCTGTCCGATACCCTGATGCCGGGGGCGGACCGGGACATCGTGCGCCCGTTCGAGAAGCGCGCGAAGAAGCGCTTCGAGAACATCTTCCTCAAGAGCAAGGTCGCCGGGGCCGAGGCCACCGAGCAGGGCATCGTCTGCCGCTTCGAGGGCGAGGCGAAGGGCCTGCCGGAAGAGGACACCTTCGACCGCGTGCTGGTCGCCGTGGGGCGCAGCCCGAACGGCGCGAAGATCAACGCCGAGGCCGCCGGGGTGCAGGTCAGCGAGCGCGGCTTCATCGAGGTCGACAGCCAGCAGCGCACCAATGTCGGGCACATCTTCGCCATCGGCGACGTGGTCGGCCAGCCGATGCTGGCGCACAAGGCGACCCACGAGGGCAAGGTCGCGGCCGAGGTGATCGCCGGGCACAAGGTGCACTTCGACGCCCGCGCGATCCCGTCGGTGGCCTATACCCACCCGGAGGTCGCGTGGATGGGCGTGACCGAGGAACAGGCGAAGGCCGACGGCATCGAGTACACCAGGGGCGTGTTCCCCTGGGCCGCCTCCGGCCGGGCGATCGCGCTGGGCGCCGAGGACGGCATGACCAAGCTGCTCTTCGATGCCGAGGGCCGGGTGATCGGCGCCGGGCTGGTCGGGCCCTCCGCCGGCGACCTGATCGGCGAGGCGATGCTGGCGCTGGAGATGGGGGCGGAGATGGAGGACATCGGCCTGACCGTCCATCCGCATCCGACGCTCAGCGAGACGGTGGCCTTTGCCGCCGAGGCCGCGCACGGCTCGATCACCGACATCCTGCCGCCGAAGAAGGGTTAGAGGCGGGTGCGCCGCGAGTCACGTCCGGGGTTGCCGCGGGTTGCCGGGCGGCTGGCGGCCTGGCTGACCGGCGCCGCGCTGGTCCTGCTGGCCGCTCCGGCGCCGGGCGGCACGCTGTATCAGGAGACGCTCGAGCGTTCGGACTGGACCCGCGTCGAGATCGACGACCTGTGCCGCCTGGAACAGCGGGTGCGCCACGGCGGTTCGCTGCAGTTCGAGACCCGTCCCGGTCTGGCGGTCCGCGCGTTCTGGGATCCGCCCTATCCCGTGCCCGGGCGCTCGCAGGCGCCGCTGGAAACCGGGGCACCGGAATGGCTTCCCGGCGACGGCCCGGCGCCATTGTCGCTGATGCTGCGGGCGGGCCCGGACGACCGCTTCCGTGTGCCGGACGATCGCGTGCAGGCCCTCAAGGCACGTCTGCTCGCCGGCCATGATGTGCGCATTGGGTTCCCCGACGGCGAGGACATCGTGCATTTCCGTGGCATCCGTTTCGGGCGCCGGGTCGAGGGCTTCCGTATCTGTCAGGCGGAGCAGGGGATGGCCGAAGGGGCCCCGGAGGCCGGTGACGGGACGGCACGCGAGCGCTGGGTGGTCTATTTTGATTCCGGGCGCACGGCTCTGGATGGTGAGGCCCGGGCGACGCTGGACCGGGTGGTGGCGGCCCTGGACGGGGTCGAAGGGCCGCGATTGCGGGTGATCGGCTTGACCGATGCCGAAGGCCCGGACAGAGTGAACCGGCGAATCAGCCAGCAGCGGGCCGAAACCGTGCGTGACGCACTTGGCGAGGCCGGCCTGGGCACAGCCGACATCGAAATCGAGGCCGGGGGCGTCGCTCCCGGGGTCGAGGACGAGTCACGCGATGCCCGTCGCGCCGAGATCTGGTGGGTGGGCGAGCGCGGCAGCAGCGGCTCCGGGCCTCAGGGTGAGGATCCGGCACCGGAGGCTGCCCGTGACGCCGACCCCGCCGGGGATGTCCCGGCCGCTCCGCAGCCGGTGGAACCCGGGGACGGTACGGCCTGGTAGCAGTCCCCGCCGCCATGGCTCGATACGCCCGGCCGACTGGCCGGCGTAAACATTGATTCAGTGTCTTTCCCAAGGATTGCATGCCCATGAGTTCGAACATCAAGCGCGTCGTCCTCGCCTATTCCGGCGGTCTGGATACCTCGGTCATCCTCAAGTGGCTGGAGGAGCAGTACGGCTGCGAGGTCATCACCTTCACTGCCGATCTGGGCCAGGGCGAGGAGGTCGAACCGGCCCGCGCCAAGGCCGAGGCCCTGGGGGTGAAGCAGATCTACATCGAGGACCTGCGCGAGACCTTCGTGCGCGACTACGTCTTCCCGATGTTCCGCGCCAACACGGTCTACGAGGGCGAATACCTGCTGGGGACGTCCATCGCGCGGCCGCTGATCGCGCGCCGGCTGGTGGAGATTGCCGAGGAGACCGGCGCCGACGCGATCGCCCATGGCGCGACCGGCAAGGGCAACGATCAGGTGCGCTTCGAGCTCGGGGCCTACGCGCTCAAGCCGGGAATCGAGGTGATCGCTCCGTGGCGCGAATGGGACCTCAATTCGCGCGAGCGCCTGATGGCGTACGCCGAACAGCACGGCATTCCGGTGGACTATGCCCAGGCGGGCAAGAAGTCCCCGTACTCGATGGACGCCAACCTGCTGCACATCTCTTACGAGGGCGGCCCGCTGGAGGATCCGTGGACCGACTCCGAGGAAGACATGTGGCGCTGGTCGGTGTCGCCCGAGGCCGCTCCGAACGAGCCCGAGGTCCTCACCATCGGTTTCGAGAACGGTGATCCGGTCTCAATCAACGGCGAGCAACTCTCGCCGGCCGCGCTGCTGTCGAAGCTGAACGAGCGCGGCGGGGCCCATGGCATCGGTCGGCTGGATATCGTCGAGAACCGTTATGTCGGCATGAAGTCGCGCGGCTGCTACGAGACCCCGGGCGGTACCATCCTGCTGCGCGCGCGCCGCGCCCTGGAGTCGATCACCCTGGATCGCGAGGCCGCCCACCTGAAAGACGAGCTGATGCCGCGCTACGCCAGCATCATCTACAACGGCTACTGGTGGAGCCCCGAACGGCGCATGCTGCAGGCGGCGATCGACGAGTCCCAGGGCGTGGTCAACGGCGAGGTGCGCCTGCGCCTGTACAAGGGCAACGTGATGGTGGCCGGTCGCCAGTCGCCGGACAGCCTGTTCGACGAGTCCATCGCGACCTTCGAGGACGACGCCGGCGCGTACGACCAGAAGGACGCCGAAGGCTTTATTCGGCTCAACGCGCTGCGCCTGCGGATCGCGGCCAGCCGCAACCGCAGCGGGACCTGAGGTCATGGGCTTCCCGGGGCGTCCGCGAGGGTCGGCGCGGGGCATGCTGCGGTGGCTGGTCGTGCCCGGGCTGGCGCTCGGTCTGCTGCTCGGCCTGGCCGGCTGCGCCAGCGTACCGTCCGAGGACCGCCATCCGGATGATCCCTGGGAGTCCTACAACCGCGCGATGTTCGCCTTCAACCAGGAGGTGGACCAGGCGATCCTCAGGCCCACGGCCGTGCAGTACCGCCGCCTGCCCGACACGGTGCAGACGGGCGTCGGCAATTTCTTCTCCAACCTCAACGACGTGACGGTCCTGTTCAACAACCTGTTGCAGGGCAATCTGCACGCCGCGGCCTCGGATACCAGCCGGCTGATGTTCAACACCACGTTCGGTCTGGCCGGCCTGATCGACGTCGCCTCGCCGATGGGACTGGACAAGAACAACGAGGATTTCGGCCAGACCCTCGGTGCCTGGGGCGTGCCGTCCGGGCCCTATCTGCAGCTGCCGCTGCTGGGGCCCAGCACCGCGCGGGATGCGCCCGCCCGCCTGGTCGACAGTCAGACCGATCCGCGCAACGTCCGCAGCGTCCGGCGCGATCGCACGCCGCTGTGGGTCGGCCTGGTGGTGGTGGACGTGGTCGACATGCGTGCGGGGCTCATCGACACCGAGGCCATGATCGACCAGCTTTCCGATGACCCCTACATCGCCATGCGCAGGGCGTATCTGCAGCGGCGCGATTTCCTTACCGGGGGCCGGCGAGCCGACGAGCAGGCCGAGGAGATGCTGGACGAGCTTGAGGCGCTGGAAGCCATGGAGGCCGGGGAGTGAACGGCCTGCTGGTCATGCTGGACATCCTGCGCGCCCGCCGCGGACCGCAGGACCTGCCGGCGGATCCCGCGCTCGCGGTGTTCTGGACCGGGGTCGCGGTGGCCGTGGGGCTGGCCATCGGCGTGCCGATGTATGGCGCGACTGCGGCCCTGGTCATGAATCTGGTGGATGTGGCGGTGCTGTTCGGCTTCGTGGCCCTGGCACTGCGGTTTCAGGGCTTTGTCGGGCGCCAGGTCCAGACCTATACCGCGATGGTGGGTACCGGCGCGATCCTCGGCCTGCTGATGGCGTTGCTGACACTGGTCGCTCCGATTGATCCGGAGGCCGGGGAGGCTCCGCCGCTGGCAGTGCTGGGCATGTTGCTCCTGCTGGGCTGGTTGCTGTTCGTGTATGGCCACATCCTGCACCAGGCCCTCGAACTGTCGAACCGCATGGCGGGGGTCGTGATCGCGCTGGGGTTCGTCCTGATCTCGTCGGTGATCACCCAGGGCGTGGCCGGGGCGGTGACGGCATGAACCGCTCCGCCGATCTGCACATCCTCGGGATCGGCGGGACCTTTATGGGCGGGCTGGCGCAGCTGGCGCGCGCCCGCGGCTATCGCGTGAGCGGGGCCGACGCGCAGACGCTTTATCCCCCCATGAGCGAGCAGCTGGCGGCCGCAGGCATCCATTACCACGCGGGTTACGAGGCCGAAGCCCTGCCCGAGGACGTCCCGGTGGTGGTGGGCAACGTGATGACCCGTGGCACGCCCGCGGTGGAAGCGATGCTGGACCGCGGGCAGGCGTACACCTCCGGTCCCCAGTGGCTGGCGGAGCACGTGCTGCACGACCGCTGGGTGCTGGCGGTCGCGGGGACCCACGGCAAGACCACCACCAGCTCGCTGCTGGCCTGGATCCTGGAGTACGCCGGCATGGCGCCGGGGTTCCTGATCGGCGGGGTGCCCGGCAACTTTGGCGTGAGCGCGCGTCTCGGCGAGTCGCCGTTCTTCGTGATCGAGGCGGACGAATACGACAGTGCGTTCTTCGACAAGCGCGCCAAGTTCGTCCATTACCGGCCACGGACCCTGGTGCTGAACAACCTCGAGTACGATCACGCCGACATCTATCCGGATCTGCAGGCGATCGAGCGTCAGTTTCACCATCTGGTGCGCACCGTGCCGGGCCAGGGCAAGATCCTGATGCCCGCCGGGGACGCCGCGCTGGAACGCGTGCTGGAGTCCGGCTGCTGGACACCGGTGGAGCGGCTCGCGACCGGCGAGGATGGCCCCGCAGACTCGGCGGTCGCGCTGAGCGCTCGCTCGCTGTCGGCCGACGGGCGCTGCTTCGAGGTCCTGGAAAACGAACAGCCGTGTGGTCGCGTTGAATGGTCGATGTGCGGTCGGCACAACCAGGCCAATGCGCTGGCGGCGCTGGCCGCGGCCCGCCACGCCGGCGTGCCGCTCGCCACCGGGCTGGCGGCGCTGCCGGAGTTTCGCGGGGTCCGTCGACGCCAGGAGCTGCGTGCGGAGATCGCCGGGGTCCGGGTCCTGGATGACTTCGCCCATCACCCGACCGCCATCCGCATGACCCTCGAGGGCCTGCGCGGCGGACTGGACGAGGGCGGGCGCCTGCTGGTGGCGCTGGAGCCCCGGTCCAACACCATGCGCATGGGGGTGCACGCGGGTGCGCTGGGCGATGCCCTGGATCGCGCTGATGGCGTGCACCTGTACCGGCCGCCCGACCTGGACTGGGCCATCGGTCCGCTGCGCACCCGTCTGGAAGAGCGCCTGACGGTGGCGCCGTCGGTGGATGAGCTGCTGCAGGGGCTGCTGGACGGCCTGCGACCCGGCGACACCCTGGTGATCATGAGCAACGGCGGTTTTGGCGGGCTGCATCAGCGCCTGATCGACCGCCTGCGGGAGGAGCGGTCATGAGTCGGCGCATCGCCCTGGCCCTGACCGGCGCGTCGGGGGCACCCTATGGCCTGCGCCTGCTGGAGTGTCTGGTGCAGGCCGGGGTCGAAGTGCATCTGATGGTGTCGAAGCCGGGACAGGTGGTGCTCGGGATGGAGACCGACCTCGGCGTGCCCGGGCGGCCGGCGGAGATCGCCCGGTTCTTCAGTGAACGCTACGCTGCCGAGCCGGGTCAGATTCAGTGTTACGGCCCGGATCAGTGGACCGCCCCGGTGGCCAGCGGCTCGGCGGCCCCCGAGTCCATGGTCGTGTGCCCCTGTACCACGGCCACGGTCTCGGCGGTGGCGACCGGGGCTTCGCGCGGGTTGATCGAGCGCGCCGCCGACGTGGTCCTGAAGGAGCGCCGCCGCCTGATCCTGGTGGTGCGCGAGACCCCGTTCTCCGAGATCCATCTGGAGAACATGCTGCGTCTGACCCGCATGGGCGCCGTGGTGATGCCGGCCAATCCGGCGTTCTACCATCGCCCTGAAGGTCTGCAGGACCTGATCGATTTCATGGTGGCGCGGGTCCTGGATCACCTGCAGATCGAACACGCACTGGGTCCCCGCTGGGGGACCGGGCACCGCCAGGGTGGAGAGGACGGCCCCGAATGAAGACGCTTCCGCTGTTTCCGCTGAACACCGTACTGTTCCCGGGTGGTCTGCTGCCGTTGCGGATCTTCGAGACGCGCTATCTCGACATGGTGCGTGGCTGCCTGCGCGACGACAGCGGCTTCGTGGTGGTGGCGATCGAGCCGCCCGCCGAGGGCGAAGAGCCGCCGGACGAATCGGATCCGACGGTGGGGTTCCATGCGGTGGGCACCGAGGCGCGCATCATCGACTGGGACCAGCGCTCCGACGGTCTGCTGGGGATCCTCGCCAAGGGGGCGCAGCGCCAGCGGGTCCACAACCCGCGGCGGGGAGATGACGGACTGTGGCTGGGCGAGGTGGAGCCGCTGGACGAATGGCCGGCGGTCAGCCTGCCGGTGGACTATGCATCGCTGGCCGGTCTGCTGGAGCGTCTGCTGGATCAGCTGGGCACGCCATGGTCGCACCTCGAGCGCCACCTGGATGATTCGGCCTGGGTGGCCGGGCGGCTTGCCGAGCTGCTGCCGGTGGATCTCGGGATCAAACAGTCGTTGCTGGAATCCGATGATCCGATCGATCGTCTCGAGCGTCTGCGGGCGGCCATGCTCGCGCAGTCGTCTCCCTGACAGCATCCGGGCGGCCTGTTAAGGTAAAGGGCCGTAATTTCAAGCCGGAGCCCGATCATGGCCGTTCAGGAACTCACGCAGGACAACTTCGAATCCACCATCACCGGGAATGACATCGTCATCATGGATTTCTGGGCGCCGTGGTGCGGCCCGTGCCAGCAGTTCGCGCCGACCTTCGAGGAAGCCTCGAACAAGCACGACGACGTTGTCTTCGCCAAGGTCAACACCGACGAGGAGCAGGGCATCGCCGGGGCCTTCCAGATCCGCTCCATCCCGACCCTGATGATCTTCCGCGAGCAGGTCATCGTGTTTTCGCAGCCGGGCGTCCTCTCCGCGGCGCAGCTGGACGAGGTGCTGGGCAAGGTGCGCGAGCTGGACATGGAGGCCGTGCGCGCTGACATCGAAAAGCAGCAACAGGAACAGGAGCAGCAGGCCGGCGGCAACGCCTGAGCCCGGCTCCCGCCGTAACCACCTCCCGCGGCCCGTTTCCGGGTCGCCCCGTCTGCCACTCGCACCGACCCTGACAAGCCGACGAGGTCCCCCCCGTGCTCAGCGTGATGACCCAGATGGGGGCCCTGATCGTTGCCGGGGTCGGCTGGCGGATCCTGCAGCCCGGCGGTCTGGATGCCGAAACCACCCGCCGGGTCCTCACTACGCTCGTCTATTACCTGCTGCTGCCCGCGCTGGTGCTGCAGGTCCTGTGGACTGCACCGCTGGGCCTGGACTCGGTGCGCATCGCCCTGGTCGCCGGGGCAACGGTCCTGATTACCCTGGCCGTTACCGCTGGTGCGTGCCGTGCATGCACCGCCGACCGAGCCGCAGTGGGCGCGATGCTGCTGGCCGCCGCCTGGCCCAACGCGACCTATCTGGGCCTGCCGATCCTCGACAGTCTGTTCGGCGAGGCGGGGCGCGCGGTGGCCATCCAGTACGACCTGTTCGCCTGCCTGCCGCTGGTGCTGACCCTGGGCGTGGTTCTCGCGCGCCGCTACGGCGACGGCCGCATGCCGCCGGTGCATCCGCTGCGCGGCCTGTTGTCGGTGCCGTCGATCTGGGCCGCCCTCGTCGGTGTCACCCTGAACCTGGGCGGGGTGCCGCAGACGGTCTGGCTGGAGGAGTGGCTGGGGCTGCTGGCGGATTCGGTGTCGCCGCTGATGCTGTTCGCTCTGGGCCTGGCACTGGTCTTCCACCGCTTTCACGGGCGCGACGCCCGCCCGCTGGCGGTCGTCGTGGTGATCCAGCTGCTGCTGGCGCCGGCGGTGGCGCTGGGACTGGTGTGGCTGCTGGGCATGGAGGGGATCCCCGCGACCGGGACGGTGCTGGAGGCGGCCATGCCGGCGATGGTGCTGGGGCTGGTGTTCTGTGACCGCTTCGGGCTGGATACCGGGCTGTACGCGGCCGCGGTGACCCTGACCACGGCCCTTTCGCTGGTTACCCTGCCGCTGTGGTTCGCCCTGGCCGGCGGTCTTCTGGGGGGATGAGCCTCAGGATTCCTCGCCGAAGCGGTCGGCGACCAGTTCGGTCAGGGCATCCAGCGCCGCCTCGGCATCCTCTGCGCCGTCGGTGCGGATCGTGATCTCCGAGCCCTGCGCGGCGGCCAGCATCATCACCCCCATGATGCTCTTGCCGTTCACTTCCTGATCGTTGCGGGCGACGGTGACATCGGCGGTGTACTGACTGGCGAGGCTGACGAACTTCGCGGCGGCCCGGGCATGCATGCCCAGCCGGTTAACGATGGGAACTGCGCGCTGCGGCATCGCTGGATTCCTGGTCGCAGAGAAGGATTCCGTCATGGCCCCCGGACAGCGCCTTGTTGACCAGTTCGCTCAGGGGTAGATGGCGGTAGTTGAGTACGCGGACGAGCATCGGCAGGTTGACGCCCGCGATCACGCGCGCGTTGTGTCCGCGCGCCACGCGGCTGGCCACGTTGGCCGGCGTGGAGCCGAACATGTCGGTCAGGACCAGCACACCGGCACCGCTGTCGAGGGTTTCCATGCGGGCGCGCGCCTGCGCCTGAATATCGTCCGGATCGTCGCTTTGCGACATCGCCATGGACTCGCAGTCCTCGGGCAGGTCTCCCAGCATGCTCTGCGCGGTCTGCAGGAGTGTGTCGCCCAGGTTTTGATGCGTGATCAGGATCAGACCGACGCCCATGGAACTACTCCGTTTCAGGGGAGAGAGAATCGAGCTCGCGATGACGGGTGCTAACAGTAACATGTTCCCGCTCGCGCCACGCAGCCGCCAGCCGTTCCACCAGGTAGACCGAGCGGTGGCGCCCGCCGGTGCAGCCGATGGAGACCGTGGCATAGCTGCGATGGTCCGCCACCAGCCGCGGGATCCAGGTGTCGAGGAAGCCGTGGATGGATTCGAACATCGCCCCGACCTCGCCATGGCTGTCGAGGAAACCCGCCACCGCCGGATCCAGCCCGGTCAGCGGCGCCAGTTCACGCTCGTAGTGGGGGTTGGGCAGACAGCGCACGTCGAACACGAAATCGGAATCCAGCGGCGAGCCGTGCTTGAAGCCGAAGGACTGGAACAGCAGGGACAGGCCGGCGGTCTCGCGGCTGCCGACCCGGCCCCGCAACGTGCGCGCGAGGTCATGCATCGACAGCCGGCTGGTGTCCACGGTCAGGTCGGCCTCCACCGCCACGTGCCCCAGCCAGGTCCGTTCCATGCCGATCGCTTCCACCAGCGGGATGCCGTCGCGAGCCAGCGGATGCCGCCTGCGGGTCAGGTGGTAGCGGCGCAGCAGGACCTCGTCGGAGGCATTGAGGAACAGCACCTCGACCTCCAGGCCCGATCCGCGCAGCTCGCCCAGCAGCTTGCCGAAGCCGCTGAGGGCGTCGAGGCCCGAACGGACGTCCACGCCCACGGCCAGGTGGCGGTCACCGCCGGTGTCGTAATGGCCGCTGCGGACCTTCTCCACCAGTTCCGGCAGCATCGGCAGCGGAAGGTTGTCGACGCAGAAGTAGCCGGCGTCCTCCAGGGTATGCAGGGCGACGGTCTTGCCGGAACCCGACAGACCACTGACCAGCAGCAGACGCATGTCGGTCAGCCCTCGGGATCGGGGTTGGGGACCGTGGTGCTGGGCCCGCCGATGTGGAAGATGGACTCCTCCTGCTGATCCTCGCCCATCTGGCGCCGCTGGCGGGCGCGCAGGTCGTCCCCGGCGATGTAGCCCTGCATGTGCAGCAGGTGATTGCGGACCGCGGCCTCGATCATGACCGCGATGTTGCGCCCCGGCGCCACCGGCAGGCTGATCAGCGGGATGCGCAGGCCGAGGATCTCGCTTTCGCCGCGACGCCCGTTCAGACGATCGTCCGGCACCGGCGAGGGCTCGTTGTGGTCGCGCAGATCGATGATCAGGCGCAGATATTTGCCGCCCTTGATCGCCGAGTCGCCGTACATCGCGCGGATGTTGAGCACGCCCAGGCCGCGCACCTCGAGCAGGTCCTGGAGCAGGGCGGGGCAGTGTCCGCGCACGATATCGGGGGCAATGCGCGCGAATTCGGGGGCATCATCGGCGATCAGCCGATGGCCCCGCGAGATCAGTTCCAGCGCTACCTCGCTCTTGCCGACGCTCGACGCCCCCGAGATCAGCACGCCGATCCCGAGGATCTCCATGAACACCCCGTGGCGCACCTCGAAATGAGCGAGGCGCTGCTGCAGGAAATAGCGGAGCAGGGCGATGACTTCGTGCGAGGAGGTGCGAGTGCACAGTATCACTGGTAGAGGGTCGTCACCAGCGTGGGGCATGCGCGGGAACGGGCAGGTGTCCTCGGCGAAAATCACCATGGTGGTGCCGGTGCGGGCCATCTCCAGCACAAGGTGGTCACGCTGTTCGTCGGACAGGCCGGCGATGTAGCGGGCCTCGTAGTCGCCGATGACCTGGATGCGGTTGGGGCGGATCAGGTTGAGATGGCCGGCCAGCGGCAGGTCGCCATCGCCGACTCCCAGGAGTTCGCGGTCGCCCGCGGCCTCCTCCCCGTGGACGTAGCGCAGGTCCAGACGGCTCCCCATCGCCCGCGTGAGCGCGGCGATGGTGATGTTGCTCGCGGTGCCGTCGCCTGCCGCCTCCGCCCGGTCGGCCATGGTCAGGTGTCTCCCAGGGCCCGGGTGAGGGCCTGCTGGACCCCCGCGCTGTCCGCGGCGCGCCGGATGCCGGCGAGGGTGTCCGGCTGCGACAGGCCGCGTGCGAGCTGGGCCAGCAGGTCCAGGTGTTCGCTGGTGGCCTCTTCCGGCACCAGCAGGGCGATCAGGATGTCCACCGGTTCGTGGTCCATGGCCTCGAAATCCACGCCCTGATCCAGACGCAGGACCGCGATGCGGGGCGTATCCAGCTCGGCCAGACGGCCGTGCGGAATCGCCACGCCATGGCCGAGCCCGGTGGAGCCCAGTTTTTCGCGGGCCGACATGGCTTCGAACGCGGCGCTGGCCGCCAGCCCGTCCGCGGCCCCGTCCACCAGCAGATCGGCGAGGGTTTCCAGCGCTCGTTTCTTGCTGGAGCAGTCGGCTTCCAGTCCGATGCGCTCCGGGGTGATGAGCTCGGCCGGGTTCATCGGTTTACGGGGTCTGTTCGCGGTTGCGCTGGTGGCCTTCGGCGCGATGATGGTCCTTGACCTTCTCCTTGTGCTTGATCAGCTGGCGGTCGACCTTGTCGATCAGGCCGTCGATGGCGGCGTACATGTCGTCGTGGCTGGCCTCGGCGTGGATGTGGTTGCCGGTGACCTGCAGATTCGCTTCCGCCTTGTTGTGCAGCTTCTGCGTCTTCTCGTGGGTCAGCACCACGTGCACGTCGATCACCTTGTCGAAGTGGCGTTCCAGCTTCTCGAATTTCTCGTTGACGTAGTCGCGCAGGGCGTCGGTGATTTCGACGTGGTGTCCGGTGAGGTTGATCTGCATGGGTCAGGCTCCTTTCGGTTTGCTTCCGGTCGGCATGGCGGCCATCTGGCGGCGTTCGCTGGAGGATGGCAGGTTCATGCCCTCCCGGTATTTGGCCACGGTACGTCGGGCCACGTTGATGCCCCGATCCGCCAGGATCTGGGCGAGGCGGGAATCGCTGAGCGGTTTGCCCGGCGTTTCCTCTTCGATGAGTTCGCGGATCATGGCACGAATCGCGGTCGCGGAGCATTCCCCGCCGTCGCTGGTGCCCACGTGACTGGAGAAGAAATACTTGAATTCGAACACTCCGCGGGGGGTGTGCATGTATTTCTGCGTGGTCACCCGCGAGATCGTGGACTCGTGCATCTCCAGGGCTTCGGCGATGTCGCGCAGGATCAGCGGCTGCATCGCCACCTCGCCGTGTTCCAGGAACCCCTGCTGGCGTTCGACGATCGCTCGCGCTACGCGCAGGAGGGTGTCGTTGCGGCTGTGCAGGCTCTTGATGAACCACCGCGCCTCCTGCAGCTGGTCGCGCATGAATGCGCTGTCGCGGGCATCGGAGACCTGGCGGACCATGCCGGCGTAGAGGTCGTTGACGCGAATGCGCGGGGCGATCTCGGGATTCAGGTCGACCTGCCAGCCCTGGTCGGTATGACGCACGTAGACATCCGGGACCACGTATTCCGGCGGCGTCTCGCTGATCTGGGCGCCGGGACGCGGGTTGAGCGTACGGATCAGGTCCAGGGCCGCGGCCAGCTCGTCGGCATCGCGCACGCCGCTCTGGCGCTGCAGTGCCTTGTAGTCACGCCGGGCAAGGGCGTCCATGCCGTGTTCCAGGACCGCGCGCGCGGCTTCGCGCGAGGGCGCGTCCGGCGCCAGCTCGCCCAGCTGGACCTCCAGGCACTCGCGCAGATCCAGCGACCCGACCCCGAGGGGGTCGCAGTGCTGCAGCCAGTGGCGCACTGCCTCCACCTCGTCGGTGCCGACCGGGGTGTCCTCGCCCTGACTGATGGTGTCGGCCAGGGTCTCGACGTCCCCCTCGAGGTAACCGTCGCCGTTGATGGTGTCGATCAGGGCGGCGCCGATGCGCTGGTCACGCGGGGTCAGGTGCGACAGATGCAGCTGCCACAGCAGGTGGTCCTGCAGGCCACCGCCATCGTCGTCCGAGGTGTTTTCCAGGGGATCGCGGTCGTCCAGTCCGCGCGGGCTGGCGCTGGCGTCGTAGATGTCTTCCCAGCGGGTGTCGGTCACCAGTTCGTCGGGGATGACATCCTCCGAACCGCCGGCGTCCACCGTTTCGCCGGTGCCGGCGGCGGCATCGCTGGCGGTCTCGTTCTCGCCCTCGGTGCCGGGGTCCGGGGTTTCTTCGCCATCGGCGCCGAGTTCGTCGTCCTCGGCCTGTTCCAGCATGGGGTTGCTTTCCAGCGCCTGCTGGATCTCGGCCTGGAGCTCCAGCGTCGAGAGCTGCAACAGCCGGATGGCCTGCTGCAGCTGCGGCGTCATGGTCAGCGTCTGACCGAGCTGCAGGTTCAGCCCGGGCTTCAGCATGAGTTGGGAGAGGCGTTGTTCACCATAAGTGAATAGTAATCCCTTGTTGTGGCCTTGTGCACCGGCCGGATGTGGCGATCGGTGTCACAGGCGGAAATTTTCGCCGAGGTAGACCTCGCGCACGCGGGCATCGTCCAGCAGTTCCTCCGGCGTTCCCGCGCTCAGAAGGTGCCCCTCGCTGAGGATGTAGGCGCGGTGGCAGATGCCCAGGGTCTCGCGCACGTTGTGGTCCGAGATTAGTACGCCGATGCCGCGTTCGGCCAGGTGGCGGATCACTTCCTGGATCTCGCTGACCGAGATCGGGTCGACCCCGGCGAAGGGTTCGTCCAGGCAGATAAACCGCGGATCACCGGCCAGCGCACGGGCGATCTCGGCGCGCCGCCGTTCGCCTCCGGACAACGCGATGCCGGGGCTGTGGCGCACGGTTTCGAGCTGGAATTCCTCGATCAGGGCATCGCCAATGCGGCGGCGCTCGTGGCGGTCCAGTCCGGGCCGCAGTTCCAGCACTGCCTGCAGGTTGTCCTGGACCGACAGGCGGCGGAAGATCGAGGCCTCCTGCGGGAGATAGCCCAGCCCGGCGCGGGCGCGTTCGTGGATGGGGGCCTGCGTGATGTCGCGCCCGCCCAGGGTGATGCGCCCGGTATTGGGCCGGATCAGGCCGACCAGACTGTAGAAACAGGTGGTCTTGCCGGCCCCGTTGGGTCCCAGCAGGCCGACCACCTCGCCGGGCACCAGGTCCACGTCCATTGCGTCCAGCACGGTACGCTGGCCATAGCGCTTGCTCAGCTCGCGGGCGACCAGATGGCCGTCGGCCGCGGGCCTCATGGATCGTCCTCGCGTGGCTGCAGGCGGATGTGCACGCGCTCGTCGTCGGTGTCGCCGCGTTCCGCGCGGATCACGTCGCGCTCGAGGTCATAGGTGATGCGCTGCCCGCGGGCATCCTCGGCGGCGGTGATGACGCGCGCCCGTTCGGTCAGGATCACGCGTTCCTCGTCGAGGAAATAGTCGATGCGCAGCCCTTCGGCGATGCGCATCTCGCCGGTCTCGGGATCGGGCGACTCCAGGCGTGCGGGCTCGCCGTGGGCCTCGATCTCGTAGGGGCGGCGCTCGCGCATGTGCACGATCACGCGGTCTGCTTCCAGCGTGGCATCGCCGCGCACCACGATTACGTCGCCGGTGTAGGTGCCGGTGCCCGCGCGTTCGTCCATCTCGGCGTGGTCCGCGGTGATCTCCACCGGCAGGGCATCCTCGCGGCCGGTCGCCGGCGGGGCTGCCAGGATCAGTGCGAGTACGCCCGCCACGGCAAGCAGCGGGGCCGGTCGGCGGATGCCCGCGCGGCGATGTTCGGTTGTGGCCGGGTTCATTCCGGGCGGTCCTCCTGCGGCAGGTCGCTGTACAGCGTGTAGACCTCGGCGAGCAGTTCAATGGTATCCGCTTGCGGGTCGGCGCGCAGGCCGGTACCCCGCTGGAACAGTCCCGGCTGTTCCAGAGTGCTCGACGCCGACGAGGTCGTCAGCCGGGTGTCCAGCGCCACGCGCACGTCGCGCGACTCGATCACCGTGCGCACGCGCTCGTTGCGTTCGGGGCGCACGCCGCGGGTGTGGCCGAAGGTATGCAGCAGTTCGCGATCGGGCTGATGCGCCGCGCGCGGGGCCCGCCAGGTCCAGTTCAGGCCCCGTTGGTCCAGCAGATCCAGCTCCGGGTCATCGATGAACTGGACCGCATCCCGGT
Source organism: Thioalkalivibrio sp. ALE21 (assembly GCF_003208255.1). Lineage (NCBI taxonomy): Bacteria > Pseudomonadati > Pseudomonadota > Gammaproteobacteria > Chromatiales > Ectothiorhodospiraceae > Thioalkalivibrio > Thioalkalivibrio sp. ALE21. The sequence continues at coordinate 57,810 of NZ_QKMA01000004.1, read as the reverse complement.
CGTATTCGCGCAGCCGCGACCCCTGCAGGCGGTGGGTGGGCCGCCCGTCCTCGCCAGTGACATGCGCGGTAAACCCCTCGATCTGCAGCGTGGGTTCGGCGTCGGCCGCGGGTTCGGCAGGCGGCTCGGCCGCTGCCGGCCCGGCGAGCAGGAGCCCGGTGGTCAGCAGCCGGGCGGCGAGCAGGGCGCGACGCGGATCCGGGTTCATGCGTGCAGGTAGCTTTCGAGCACGGCCTCGAGGCGGCCGCGCGCGGCCAGCAGGTCCTCGCAGACTTCGCGCACCGCGCCGCGCCCGCCATCGGCCGTGGTGACCCACTGCGCGTGCTGGCGCACGAACGGATGGGCGTCGCCGACCGCGATGCCCAGGGCAACCCTGCGCATCGCCGGCAGATCGACCACGTCGTCGCCCACGAACGCGGCCTCGGCGGCGCGGTGCCCGGTCTGCTCCAGCAATTGCGCCAGCGCGGCGCCCTTGTCCCGCCGGCCCTGGATGCAGTGACGGATGCCCAGATCCCGCAGGCGATGCTCCACGACCGCCGACTGCCGCCCGGTGAGGATTGCGACCTCCAGCCCGTCGTCCATGGCCATGCGCAGGCCGTGGCCGTCGCGGCTGTGGAAGGCCTTGTACTGTTCGCCACCGTCGCCGAGAAACAGCGCGCCGTCGGTCAGCACGCCGTCGACGTCCAGGATCAACAGTCGGGTGGTCCGCTGCAGGGTGGAAAGGTCGGTTTCGGTGTTCATCAGGCCACCCCCGCGCGCAGCAGGTCGTGCATGTTGATGACCCCCTGCAGGCGGCGGTCGGCGTCGGCCACCGGCAGGGCGTTGATCCGGCGGCTCTCCATCATCTCCAGGGCCTCGGCCGCCAGCCAGTCGGCACCGGCGGTGTGGCCGTCGCGGGTCATGACCTCGCCGATGGTCAGGCTGTCGAGGCTGTGGCCGAGGTCCAGGGTGCGGCGCAGGTCGCCGTCGGTGAAGACCCCCAGGATCCGGTCCTCCGGGTCGCTGACGATCACCAGCCCCAGCCCCTTGCGGGTGATCTCGAACAGCGCATCCTTCAGCGGCGCGTCTGGTGCGATGCGCGGGATCGCTTCGCCGGTATGCATGATGTCGCCGACGTGGATCAGCAGGCGACGCCCGAGGCGGCCGCCGGGATGCGAGCGGGCGAAGTCGTTCGCGGTGAAGCCGCGCGCGTCCAGCACCGCCACCGCCAGGGCATCGCTCATCGCCAGGGCCGCGGTGGTGCTGGAGGTCGGCGCCAGCCCCAGCGGGCAGGCCTCGTGTTCCACGCTGACATCCAGGTGTACGCTGGCATCGGTGCCCAGGCGCGAGCCGGGGTTGCCGGTCATCGCGATCAGCGGGACGTCCAGGCGTCGGATCAGCGGCAGGATGGTGAGGATCTCGTCGGTCTCGCCGGAGTTCGACAGGGCGATCACTACGTCGTCGCGGGTGATCATGCCGAGATCGCCGTGGCTGGCCTCGCCCGGATGCACGAAGAACGCCGGCGTGCCGGTGGAGGCGAGGGTGGCCGCCAGCTTGCTGCCGATGTGGCCGGACTTGCCCATGCCGGTAACCACCACCCGCCCGCGACAGGCGAGGATGTGCCGGCAGGCCGCGAGGAAGGCGTCGTCGATGCGCGCGGTGAGGCCGCGCACCGCGTCGGCCTCATTTTCGAGGACGGCCAGTGCAAGCTTGCGGGTTGTGTCGGGGTTCAGATCCATGCCGGTGCCGTGATTGCGAGAGTCACAAGGTAGCCGCTGAAGGCCAGAAGGAGAAGGGCTCCGTGCCAGCGGGTGATGCGTCCCGAGCCGAAGCGGGCGGCCAGCAGCACCGCCACGGTCAGGGCCAGCATCACCGGATAGTCACGGGTCAGCACTGCGGGTTCCACCGCCAGCGGCGCGATCAGGGCGGGTACCGCCAGCACCGCCAGCAGGTTGAACAGATTGGAACCGACGACGTTGCCGAGGGCCATGCCGGTTTCGCGGCGCAGCGCGCTGGCCACGGTGGTGGCCAGTTCCGGCAGACTGGTGCCGATCGCGACCAGGGTCAGGCCGATCAGCAGTTCGCCGGCTCCCAGGGCGGTGGCGATCTCGACTGCCCCCCAGACCAGCGCCTGGCTGCTCGCCAGCAGCACCACCAGACCGCCGGCGAGCCACCCCAGGGCGGTCGGGAGACCGCCGGGCGTGGCCGCCGGCGGGGGCGGGGCCAGCCCGGGGTCGGACTCCGGGGGCGTGCCGGGGTGGCGGGCCGCGCGGATCATCCAGACCACGACCGCGATCAGGCCGGCCAGCATGATCACCCCTTCCGCCCGCGCCAGCCGGCCGTCCAGCAGCAGCAACAGCACACCGAGCGTGGCCAGCAGCAACAGTGGCAGTTCGCGTCGTACCAGCCCGTGACCGGCGATGATCGGGGCGATCAGGGCGGCCAGCCCGAGTACCAGTCCCAGGTTGGCGATGTTCGAGCCGATCGCGTTGCCCACCGCCAGCCCCGGCGCTCCCTGCAGGCTGGCCAGCAGCGAGACGATGATCTCCGGGGCCGAAGTGCCGAAGGCGACTACGGTAAGGCCGATCAGCACCGGCGAGACCCCGAGCCCGCGCGCCAGGCCGGCGGCGCCGAACACGAAGCGATCGGCACTGGCGGCGAGCAGCACGAGACCACCGACGACGGCGAGCAGCGGCAGCAGCATGCGTGGTCCGGTCGCCCCCTATCGATTGCCGACCCGCAGGCGCTCGAGGCACTCCGGGGTCGTGACCCGGGGTTGCCAGTCGAGTTCCCGGCGTGCGCGCGTGCAGTCCAGGACCAGCGGGCCGTCGAGCCCGCGCACCCAGCCCGGATCACCGGCCCGTGCGCTCAGGCGCCAGGCCAGCGGGTGCAGTCTGCGAATGAGGCCGGCGGGTACCGGCAGGGTCAGGCGCCGACCGTAACGGGCCATGGCACGCAGCGACCACACCGGTTCGGTGCCCAGGTTGAAGCAGCCCGGGGCGCGGCGGGTGACCGCGGCGGCGATTGCCCGCGCGGCGTCTTCTTCCCACAGGATCTGCACCGGCGCGTCGATCCCGGCCGGGTGAAGGCGGCTGCGGGCGATCCGCTGCAGCAGCGGGTGGGCATGCGGCCCGACTACCGCGGGCGGCCGCAGGACGGTGGAGACCAGATCGGGATAGTCGCGCCCCGTGGCCTCCAGGGCCTGTTCGGTGGCGACCTTGTCCTCGGCGTAGGGGAAGCGCGGGCGCAGCGGCCGGTCCTCGTCCAGGGGGACGGGCGAGTCCGGCCACGGGCCGTAGACCGCGGCGCTGGAGAGGAACACTACATGGCGCACACCGGCCTGTGCGGCGGTCGCGAAGACCGACCGCGACAGTTCCACGTTCTGCCGGCGCACCCAGTCGCGGTCGTGGCGCTGGCGTCCGCCGTGCCCGCCCATCAGCTGGAAGGCCAGATGCACCAGGGTATCGGTCCCGGCGAGGTCTTCGGGCGTCAGTTGCGCCAGATCCTTCTGGCGCAGGTCGTAGCGGTCCGCCGGCAGGGTCGCGGCCCCGGGGAAGTCCGCCGGTTCGCGATCCAGGGCAATGATCCGCTCCACCTCCGGGGTGTGCAGCAGTTCGGGCAGCAGGACCCGGCCGATGCGACCGGCTGCGCCGGTGACGGCAACGCGCATGCGGTTATCGGGTCGGGGCGGGGCCATCGAGGAATTCCGGCATGACCTCTTCGGCGAAGCAGCGCATGGACTCCTCCGCCAGTTCGCGCGGCACGGCCCCGGCGCCGAAAGCCAGCAGCAGGTGATCCACGCCCGCCTCGCGCAGGGCCTCGATGCGCTCGCGGCATTCCTCGGGGGTGCCGACCAGCGTCATGCCCAGCATGTCGAGGATCTTCAGGTTGATCCCGGCCTTGACCAGGTGGCGGAAGCGGCCCAGCGAGCGGTAGTAGTCGTAGCCCTCGATCAGGCGTTCCAGCACCGGCAGGGTCTGCCGGAACATGTTGCGGTAGAACCATTCGAACGCGGGCTTGGCCTCACGCCGGGCGCGCTTGCCGTCCGGCAGGCACAGCACGCCGAGGGTCATGCCCACGCGCGGCGGGTGCGGGGTGTCGCCGCCGGCATGGGTCCAGCCCTCGCGGTACAGGCGGATGTCCTCGCGGATCATCTGCCACGGCTTGAACGGGCCGGCCAGCGCACCGATGCCCTGTTCCGCCGCCCAGGTGAACGACTCGGGACTGACCGCGGCGGTCCACAGCGGCGGGTGCGGGTCCTGCAGCGTTGCCGGCATCACCGGGACGTCGTCGAGGTGGTGGAAGGGCCCGTGCTGAGTGATGCGGCCGGTGGCGAAGGCCTGGCGCAGGGCATCCAGGCCGGCATCGACCCGGGCGCGGCCCTCGCTCATCTCGGCGCCGAATGTGGCATATTCCGGCGGCGAGAAGCCGCGGCCGATGCCCAGCTCCAGGCGGCCGCCGGAGAGCTGGTCGAGCATGCCGACGCGCTGCGCGACCCGCAGCGGGTGGTGATAGGGCAGGGGCACGACCCCCAGCCCCAGGCGCAGGTTCCGGGTGCGCTGGCTGGCCGCGGCCAGCACCAGGTCCGGTGCGGTGGAATGCGAGAACTCCGGCATCAGGTGGTGTTCCACCAGCCACGCGGTGTTGAATCCGAGGGTGTCGGCGAGGTCCCACAGTGCAAGGGTGTCCTCGATCGCGCGGTGTTCGTCGATATCGAGGAATTCGGGGACCGAGATCTCGTGGAAGAGGTCGAAGTACATCGGGAAACTGTGCCGCGCCACCGGGGTGCTGGCAAGTCGCAACGGGGGGAATATGACGGCAGGAGATCCATCGGACGCGGCCACCGAAGGGATGCGCGTACAGGTTCAGCCGGCCGCGGTCGCCCGGCCGGGTACGCCGGCCTGGGACGGGTATTTCCCGGCCAGTCTGCCGCTGGACTGGCAACTGGCCTATCTCGGCCATTTTCGCTCGCGGGTGTTCGTGCCCGGGGTGCTGGGGGCCGACGGGGCGCTCTCCGCCCCGTTCGGGGACTGGGACGACGCGGTGCCGCCCAATCTGCGCGTCACCGTGAGCTGGCCGCCGGAGACCGAGGCCACGGCCGGAGTCGCCGGCCTGACGGGTCTGGCACGGGTCCTCGGCGAGCGTCTCGAGGGGGTGGCGTTCGAACCAGGGGTGGCCGTCGAGGCGGCGGTTGCCGGGCTGCGGGGTGCGGGCCTGGAGCGCCTGCAGGTGGCAGGGCCGGGCGAATCCGTGGGGTTGCCCGGGGTCGACGAAGCGGTGTGGTACCCGCAGCTCCATGCCGGAGAGGGGCCGGGGTTCTGGCGTCTGCGTCCTGCGGGCGAGCCGGATCCCGCCGACTGGCGCGTGCTGGTGGAGGCCGTGGCCGGATGCAGCCCCGCAGGGGCGCTGCCGGTGTTCCTCGAGGCCTCGCCGGGCGTGCTCGACGGTGTGCGCACCATCGCGAAACTGTTGGGGAAACACTGATCAATGTACACGGTGGTTTGACGCACCGTGCGGCCGGGGCCAGACTCCGGCGTCCATGCATGCGCCGCGCTGCGAGGGACGCCGCGTCCGCATCCCGGGAGACTCGAATGTGAGCCAGTCCGCATCCGCCGAAACGCCGCACATCGTGGTGGAGGACCTGCATTTCCGTCGTGGCCGGAAGCCCATCTTCGATGGTCTTTCGCTGGAGGTGCCGCGCGGGCGCGTGACGACCGTGATGGGCCCCAGCGGCAGCGGCAAGACCACGCTGCTGCGGCTGATCGGCGGCCAGCTGCGACCGGATGCGGGACGCATCCTGGTCGATGGCGAGGAGATCGGGCGGCTTTCCACACGCCGGCTGTACGCGGTGCGCAAGCGCATGGGGCTGCTGTTCCAGACCGGGGCCCTGCTGACCGATCTGTCGGTGTTCGAGAATGTGGCCTTCCCGCTCCGCGAGCACACCGAGCTGCCCGAGGATATCCTGCGGACCCTGGTGCTGATGAAGCTGGAGGCGGTCGGTCTGCGCGCGGCGCGCGACATGGACCCGGCCGAGCTGTCCGGCGGCATGGCCCGGCGCGTGGCGCTGGCACGGGCACTGGCGCTGGATCCGGAACTGATCATGTACGACGAGCCGTTCACCGGCCTGGATCCCATCACCATGGGCCAGATCGTGACCCTGATCCGGCGCACCAACCACAGTCTCGGGCTCACCAGCGTGCTGGTGTCGCACGACGTGAATGAGGCCATGAGCATCTCCGATCACGTGGTGCTGATCGCCGAGGGGCGCGCGGTGGATGCCGGGCCGCCGGATGCGCTGCAGGCGCGGGCCTCCGACTGGTCCGCCCAGTTCCTGGAAGGCCGGCCGGATGGTCCGGTGCCGTTCCATTACCCCGGGGCCTCGTATCAGGACGATCTGCTGGACGCGGGAGGGCGCAACCATGATTGACGCGATCGCGTCGGTCGGGCGCTTCAGCCTGGATGCGCTGGCGGTGCTGGGGCGGGCCTCGATGTTCCTGCTGCGGATCTTCGCCGCGCTGGATGCCGTGGTGCGGCGCTTCGGCCTGACCGTGTGGCAGGTCTACTCGGTGGGTGTGCGCTCGGTGCTTATCGTGGTGGTTGCCGGGCTGTTCGTGGGCATGGTGCTGGCGTATCAGGGCTACATCACCCTGGTGGACTTCGGTGCCGCCGAGGCCCTGGGCGGCGTGGTCGCGCTGTCACTGGTGCGCGAGCTGGGCCCGGTGGTGACCGCGCTGTTGTTCGCCGGACGCGCCGGCTCCGCGCTGACCGCCGAACTCGGCCTGATGAAGACCACCGAGCAGCTCTCGGCGATGGAGATGATGGCGGTGAACCCCTACCGCCGGGTGTTTGCGCCGCGCTTCGTCGCCGGGTTCCTCTCCATGCCGCTGCTCGCCGCGATGTTCAGCGCGGTGGGCGTCATGGGCGGTTACATCGTCGGGGTGGGTCTGCTGGGCGTGGACAGCGGTGCGTACTTCTCGCAGATGCAGGCGGTGACCGACTGGAACGAGGACGTCATGTCGGGGGTCATCAAGAGCATCGTGTTCGGCTTCGTGGTCAGCTGGATCGCGGTGTTCCAGGGCATGGATGCCACGCCGACCTCGGAAGGCATCTCGCGCGCGACCACGCAGACCGTGGTGGTCTCCTCGCTGGCGGTACTGGGGCTCGATTTCATCCTGACCGGGCTGATGTTCGGCGGGAACTGAGGAGTGGAGAAGCAACCATGAAGATGCGTTTCGTCGAGCTGGCCGTCGGGGTGTTCGTGCTCCTGGGCGTGGCGGCGCTGTTCTATCTGGCGGTGCAGGTCAGCAACATTACCGATTACCGCGACGGCGACACCTACGAGGTGACCGCCTACTTCTCCAACGTGGGCGGGCTGAAGGTGCGCGCGCCGGTCAACATCTCCGGGGTGCGGGTCGGGCGCGTGGCCGACATCCGCTACGACCCCGAGGCCTTCGAGGCGAAGGTGACCCTGGCCATCCGTTCGGAACACGACTATTTGCCGGCGGACACCCAGGCGAGTATCCATACCGCAGGACTGCTGGGCGAACAGTACGTCGCGCTGGAGCCGGGTGGCGACTACGATACCCTGCAGGACGGTGACCGGATCCTGTTCACCCAGTCGGCCGTGGTCCTCGAGAACCTGATCGGCCGGTTCATGACCAACATGGGGGATGACTGAGTCATCCTGGCCACCCAATACCGAGGGAGTGTGCCATGCGTTTGTTGCCGAATTTCGTTCGTTCCCCGCGTACCGCGCCGGCATGGCTGGCCGCGACGGCCCTGCTGCTGGCGACGCTGGCCCCGGCCGCCCAGGCCGAAAGCCCGGCGCAGATGATGGAGCGCTCGGTGGACGAGGTTTACAAGGTCCTGCGCGAGAATGAAGATCGCGCGCAGGAGGAGCCCGAGTTCGTGATCGAGGTGCTGCGCGAGTACGTGCTGCCGCATGTCGACGTGGACGGGATGGCGCGGCTGGTGCTGGCGCGCCACTGGCGTGATGCGTCCGACGAGCAGCGTGAGCGTTTCACCGAGGCGTTCACGACCACCCTGCTGCAGGTCTACGGGGTGCAGCTGGCGGATCACCTGGACAAGGAGGTGCGCATCATCGAACGGCGCTCGCGCGAGGACGACCGCATGGCGGTGGTGGCCAGCGAGATCGTGATGGGCTCCGGGCAGTCCAATCTGCAGGTCAATTACCGCCTGCGCCCGGTCAACGGCGAATGGAAGGTGTTCGATGTGGAGGCCGAGGGGCTGTCCTTCGTCGGCAATTTCCGCAGCCGCTTCGGGGACGAGATCGCCAACAACGGGCTCGAGGAGCTGATCGCACGCCTGGAGGATGGTGACGAGGAGCTGATCGAGGAGGCGGTGGACGACGTGGCCGAGGAGACCGACGCCGCGGAGGACCGGTGAGCGACGCCCGGATTACCGCCGATGACGCGGGCCTGGTCCTGCGCGGTCATCTGACCTTCGTGACCGTGCCGGGGCTGGAGCGCCAGGTGCGCCCGTTGTGGCAGGGCCTGCCCGAACATGCCCGGGTGGCGCTGGGCGACACCGGGCGCATCGACAGTGCCGGTCTGGCATTTCTGGTGACTCTGTGGCGCCAGGCCCGGCACAGGGGGCATTTCCTGGTGTTCGAGCCGGTGCCCGCACGGCTGGAGCCCCTGCTGGAACTGTACGACCTGCGGGGCGTGATCAGCGAATCCGCGGCGAAGGCGGCGGATCCGCCCGGCTGCCACTGACTGGCCCGGGGCGGGGCGCCGCGCGCCGGCGACGCAGTTTCGTTATCATTGCGGGTTTTGCCGGTCCGCTCCTGGCCCGGCTTGCGAACCGGGCAATACATGGACAAGCTCATCATCACCGGCGGCGAGCCCCTGGACGGTCAGGTCTGGGTCTCCGGCGCCAAGAACGCGGTACTCCCCATCCTGTCGGCGACGCTGCTGGCCGACAGCCCCATGGTGATCGGCAACGTGCCGCACCTGCAGGACGTGACCACCACCATGGAGCTGCTGGGGCGCATGGGCGTGAGCCTCACGGTGAACGAGCGCATGCGCATCGAGGTGGATCCCACCACCCTGACCCAGTGTGTTGCGCCCTACGATCTGGTCAAGACGATGCGTGCGTCCATCCTGGTGCTGGGGCCGCTGCTGGCGCGCTTCGGCGAGGCCGAGGTGTCCCTGCCCGGCGGCTGCGCGATCGGCTCGCGGCCGGTGAATCTGCATCTGCGCGGGCTGGAGGCGCTGGGTGCCGAGATCGACGTCGATGGTGGCTACATCCATGCGCGGGCCGGACGCCTGCAGGGCGCGCGGGTGGTGTTCGACCAGGTCACCGTCACCGGCACCGAGAACCTGCTGATGGCGGCGACCCTGGCCGAGGGGGAGACGCTGATCGAAAATGCCGCCCGCGAGCCCGAGGTGGTGGACCTGGCGGACTGCCTCACCGCGATGGGGGCGAAAATCCGCGGTGCCGGGACCGACACCATCCGGGTCGAAGGCGTGGAACGCCTGCATGGCTGCGATTACGACGTGATGCCCGATCGCATCGAGACCGGGACCTTCCTGGTCGGGGCCGCCATGACCCGTGGGCATGTGCGCACCCGCAACACCCGGCCGTCGCTGCTCGACGCGGTACTGGCCAAGCTGGACGAGGCGGGCGCCCGGGTGGAGACCGGTTCGGACTGGATCGATCTGGACATGCGGGGGCGTCGCCCGCGGGCGGTGAATCTGCGGACTGCGCCGTTTCCCGCGTTCCCGACCGATATGCAGGCGCAGATGATGGCCATGAACACAGTGGCCGAGGGGACCGGTTCGGTGGTGGAGACGGTGTTCGAGAACCGCTTCATGCACGCGCTGGAACTGCAGCGTATGGGCGCCCGGATCACCATCGAGGGGAACACCGCGATCGTCGAGGGCGTGGAGCAGCTGGTCGGTGCGCCGGTGATGGCCACCGACCTGCGCGCCTCGGCCAGCCTGATCCTCGCCGGTCTGGTCGCCGAGGGGGAGACCGCCGTGGAGCGCATCTACCATATCGATCGCGGTTATGAATGCATCGAGGAAAAACTGAGCCAGATCGGCGCAACGATTCGCCGGGAGCCTGCCTGACATGATGGACGCCAATACCCTGACCATTGCCCTGTCCAAGGGGCGCATCCTCGAGGATACCCTGCCGCTGCTGGCACAGGCGGGGATCGAGCCGCTGGAGGATCCGGACAAGACGCGCAAGCTGATCCTCGACACCACGCGCGAGGACGTGAAGATCGTGGTGGTGCGGACCACCGATGTGCCGACCTACGTACAGCACGGTGCCGCCGCGGTGGGAGTGGCGGGAAAGGACGTGCTGATGGAGCACGGGGCCGCCGGGCTGTACGAGCCGCTCGACCTGGGCATCGCGCGCTGCCGCATGATGCTGGCCGGCCACCCGGGGCAGCAGCCGGACCCGGGCACGCGCCTGCGGATCGCGACCAAGTTCGTGAACATCGCGCGTAATTATTTCGCCAGCCAGGGACGCCAGGTGGAGATCGTCAAGCTCTACGGCTCGATGGAGCTGGCGCCGCTGGTGGGTCTGGCCGACTACATCGTGGATCTGGTGGATACCGGCAATACGCTGCGCGCCAACGGCCTGGAGCCGCTGGAGGAGATTGCCCCCATCAGTTCCCGGTTGATCGTGAATCAGGCAGCCATGAAGATGAGACATGGACTGATTCAAAATCTCATTGAGAACCTGCGCGAGGCCGTGACGCCCGCGACGACGTAACCGAGACTGCCATGACCGCCGATACCGACGACCTCAGGATCCGTGACATCCAGGAGGTGTCCGCTCCGGACACCGTGCGCGACGAACTGCCGATCACCGATGCGGCATCCGACACGGTGTACGAGGCCCGCCAGGCCTGCCATCGGATCCTGCATGGCGAGGACGACCGCCTGCAGGTGATCGTGGGCCCCTGCTCGATCCACGACGTGGATGCCGCGCTGGACTATGCCGACCGCCTCAAGCCCCTGCGCGACGAACTCTCCGATGCGCTGAACATCGTGATGCGGGTGTATTTCGAGAAACCGCGTACCACGGTGGGATGGAAGGGCCTGATCAACGATCCGGATCTGGACGGCAGCTTCCACATCAACAAGGGGCTGCGCGTGGCACGCGGGCTGCTGCGCGATCTGGCGGTCAAGGGCATGCCCGCGGCCACCGAGTACCTCGACCTGATCAGCCCGCAGTACATTGCCGACCTGGTCGCCTGGGGCGCGATCGGCGCCCGCACCACCGAGAGCCAGGTGCATCGCGAGCTGGCTTCCGGGCTGTCGTGCCCGGTGGGCTTCAAGAATTCCACCGACGGCAGTCTGCGGGTGGCGATCGACGCGATCCGTTCGGCGTCGCGGCCGCACCACTTCCTGTCGGTCACCAAGGCCGGGCGTTCGGCGATCTTCTCCACCGCCGGTAACGACGATTGCCACATCATCCTGCGCGGTGGCAGGCAGCCCAATTACGATGCCGAAAGCATCGACCAGGCGTGCCGGGAGCTGCAGATGGCCGAGCTGCCCGAACAGGTGATGGTGGACTGCAGCCACGCCAACTCGCGCAAGGACCCGGCGCAGCAGATGGAGGTCGCGCGGGTGCTGGGCGAGCAGATCGCCGGGGGGGATCGCCGGATCATCGGGGTGATGCTGGAAAGCCATCTCCTCGGCGGGCGCCAGGATATCCTCCCGGGGCAGCCGCTGAACTACGGCCAGAGCATCACCGACGCCTGCATGGGCTGGGATGACTCCGAGGCCACCTTGCGCGGGCTGGCGGAAGCCGTGCGCGCGCGCCGCAAGCACAACACCCCGGCCTGACGCCCGGGCACGAGGACACGCCATGCCTTCGATCAAGCGACTCGACACGCGGGACACCGGATTCGCGACCGAACTGGAGCGCCTGCTCGCCTGGGAGTCCGGCGAGGAGGCCGGGGTGCGCGACGCGGTGCGCGAGATCCTCGATGCGGTGAAGGCCGAGGGGGACGCCGCGGTGCTGCGCTATACCGAGCGCTTCGACCGCCTGGAGCGCGACTCGGTCGCCGGGCTGGAAGTCCCGCAGCAACGCCTGCAGGCGGCGCTGGAGGCGATACCCGCGGCGCAGCGCGAGGCGCTGGAGACCGCCGCCGAACGCATCGGCGAATACGCCCGACACCAGTCGATGCAGGACTGGCAGTTCACCGACGCCGACGGCACGGTGCTGGGGCAGCGGGTGACCCCGCTGGACTCGGTGGGGCTGTATGTGCCGGGCGGCAAGGCCGCCTATCCATCCTCGGTGCTGATGAATGCGGTGCCCGCCCGGGTGGCCGGTGTCGGCCAGCTGATCATGGTGGTGCCGGCGCCGGACGGCGAGCTGAACGACCTGGTCCTGGCAGCCGCGGCGGTCGCCGGTGTCGACCGGGTGTTCACCGTGGGCGGTGCCCAGGCGGTAGGGGCGCTGGCCTACGGGACCGCGACCATCCCGGCGGTGGACAAGATCGTCGGCCCCGGCAACATCTTTGTCGCCGCGGCCAAGCGCGAGGTCTTCGGTACCGTCGGGATCGACATGATCGCCGGTCCGTCGGAGATCCTGGTGGTCTGCGACGGCGAGACCGATCCCGAGTGGATCGCGGCCGACCTGTTCTCCCAGGCGGAGCACGACGAGCAGGCCCAGTCGATCCTGGTGTCCTGGGACCATGCCTTTCTCGATCGGGTGAACGAGGCCATGGACCGCCTGCTGGAGGAAATGCCGCGTGCCGACATCATTCGCACGAGTCTGCAGAATCGGGGCGCGTTGATCGCCGCGCGCGACCTCGACGATGCGGTTGCGGTGGCCAATCGGGTCGCCCCCGAACACCTGGAGCTCTCGCTGGCTGACCCGCAGGCGGCGCTGGACGCCGGGCTGCGGCACGCCGGCGCGGTGTTCATGGGCCGTCATACCTCCGAAGCCCTGGGCGACTACTGCGCCGGGCCCAACCACGTCCTGCCGACCTCGCGCACCGCGCGTTTCTCGTCACCGCTGGGGGTCTACGACTTCCAGAAACGCTCCAGCATCATCCAGTGTTCGCCCGAAGGCGCGGCGCGGCTGGGGCGCACCGCTGCGGAACTGGCCCATGGCGAGGGGCTGACCGCGCACGCACGTTCCGCGGAACTGCGGCGGGAATCGTGAGCGCGGGCCGCCACGACCGGCCGGAAGACCTGATGCGCCCGGAGGTTCTGGCGCAGCCGGCCTACGCGGTGGCGGATGCCACGGGGCTGCTCAAGCTGGACGCGATGGAAAATCCGTGGCCCTGGCCGGGCGAGCTGGAGGCCGCCTGGCTGGAAGCCCTGAGCGAGCCCGAGCTCAATCGCTACCCGGATGCCGCGGCGCGCGATCTGGCGGCGCGCGTGCGTGCGGTTGAGGCGGTGCCCGAGGGCGCCGGGCTGATGTTCGGCAACGGCTCCGACGAGCTGATCCAGATTCTGATCCAGGCAGTGGCCGGCAGCGGACGGCCGGTGATTGCGCCCGAGCCCGGATTCGTGATGTACGGCGTGCTGGCGCGCGCGCTGGGTGTGCCCTTCCGCGGCGTGTCCCTGCGGCCCGACTTTGCCCTCGACCTGGATGCCCTGCTGGCGGCGATCCGCGAGGAGCAGCCGGCGATCGTGTTCCTGGCCCATCCCAATAATCCGACCGGTCGTCTGGAAGACCCCGCGACGGTGCAGGCGGTGATCGAAGCCAATCCCGGCATCACCGTGGTGGACGAGGCCTACGCGCCGTTCGCCGGACACAGCTTCATGCCACAGGCCGGGGGTACCGCAGGCCTGCTGGTGATGCGGACGGTGTCCAAGCTCGGCCTGGCGGGTACCCGGCTGGGCTACCTGGCGGCGGAGTCTGCCTGGATCGACGCGCTGGACCGGCTGCGCCTGCCCTACAATATCAACACCCTGACTCAGCGCAGCGTCCGCTTTGCCCTGGATCATCGTGACGTACTGGACGGTCAGGCGCGCGCGATCGTGGCCGAGCGCGAGCGCCTGCTGCAGGCCCTGGAGGCGCTGGCCGGCGTCACCTCGGTGGTTCCGTCGCAGGCCAATTTTGTCCTCTTCCGGGTCGGGGAGGGCCAGGGTGCGGCGGTGTTCGCCGGGCTGCGCGAGCGGGGCGTGCTGATCAAGGACGTGGGCCGTGCGCATCCGTTGCTGGCCGACCACCTGCGGGTCACCGTGGGCCGTCCGGAAGACAACGACCGTTTTCTCGAGGCGCTGGAGGCCGCGCTGGAGCGGAGCTGAGACTGCGTTTTCCGGGGCGGCGTGCGCCTGGCGTCAGATGGGGCGCTGGGCGACTTCTGCTGCCAGGTCGTGGCGGTCGCCGGCGCGCTCGATGCGGATGTCCAGTGATTCGCCCGGCGCCGTGCGGGCGATGATGTCGAGGGCATCGCGCGGGGATTCCACCCGGTCACCGTTGAGGTGAGTAATCACGTCCCCGGGCTCGATGCCAGCTTCGGCCGCCGGTCCGTCGCGTAGCACACCGGCAACCAGTACCCCCAGGGCATCCTCGACACCGAACGAGCGGGCGAGGTCCGGGCTCAGGGACTGGACCTCGATCCCCAGCCAGCCGCGCGTTACATAGCCCTGTTCGATGATCTGGGTCATCACGTCACGGGCCAGATCCGCCGGGATCGCAAAGCCGATCCCGTGGGAGCCGCCGGAGCGGGAAAAGATCGCGGTGTTGATCCCCACCAGCTCGCCGTGCGCATTGATCAGCGCCCCGCCCGAATTGCCGGGATTGATGGCGGCGTCGGTCTGGATGAAATCCTCGAAGGTGTTGATGCCCAGACGGTTGCGGCCGGTGGCCGACACGATGCCCTGGGTCACGGTCTGGCCCACCCCGAACGGATTGCCGATGGCGAGGACCACATCGCCCACCCGCAGATCGCTGGACCGTCCGAGGGGGGCGACCGGCGGCTCCTCGGTCTCCACCCGCAGCACCGCCAGGTCGGTGTCCGGATCGATCCCGATGATCTCCGCGGGCAGCGCCCGATCATCGGGCAGGACCACCGCGATCGCCTCGGCTTCTTCGATCACGTGATGGTTGGTCAGTATGTGCCCCTGCCCGGTCATGATCACGCCCGAGCCCAGGCTGGATTCCTCGCGTTCGCCGGGCGGCGGGACCCGCCGGCCGAAGAATTCCTCCAGCAGCATGCCCGGGTCCGGCTCCACGGTGCGCGAGGCCATGATGTTCACCACGGCCGGGGCCGAGCGTTCCACGGCCGGCGCATAGGAGGCGGGCGCGGATGCGGCATCCTCGGCCGGGGTTGCCACCCGGTCCACGGCCGTGCCGTCCTCGCCGGTACCGAGCCAGTCCGGGAAGAACACCGCGATCGCCACCGCGATCAGGACGCCGGTCGCCGCAGCTTGCAGGAAGAAGCGAGAAAAATTCACCATATGGGGCAGCTTAAGGAAACACTGGTCCATGTGCACGCCTGCCCGCGCGGATCATGTGATCCTGACACCCCCAGTCCCAACCCCTTGCCCGGGTCGTCGGCCCGGCCGGAACCGGAGTCCCTCCCATGCATCGTGACGAGCTGCTTGCGGGCCTCGACGCCAAACTCG
Organism: Thioalkalivibrio sp. ALE21; assembly: GCF_003208255.1. Lineage (NCBI taxonomy): Bacteria > Pseudomonadati > Pseudomonadota > Gammaproteobacteria > Chromatiales > Ectothiorhodospiraceae > Thioalkalivibrio > Thioalkalivibrio sp. ALE21. Next base: position 42,262 of record NZ_QKMA01000004.1, on the reverse strand, counting down.
AGCCTGCCCGGTTTACCGATTACTGTCCCAATGGCCTGCAGGTCGAGGGCCGCACCGAGGTGCGCCACGTGGTCAGTGCCGTGACCGCCTCCGCTGCCACCATCGAGGCCGCCGCCGAGCGCGGCGCCGATGTCCTGCTGGTGCATCACGGCTATTTCTGGAAAGGCGAGCCGCAGGTCATCACCGGCATGAAGCAGCGACGGATCCGTCGCCTGCTGGAGAGCGGGATGAACCTCGTCGCCTACCATCTGCCCCTGGACGCCCATCCGGAGGTGGGCAACAACGCCTCCCTGGCACGCGACCTGGGGCTGGTGGCCGACGGTACGCTGCGCGACGACGGCGTGGGCCTGGTCGGCGCGCCGGACGAGCCGCTCTCGGCCCCGGGGCTTGCCAGTCGCATCGCTACTGCCCTCGGGCGCGAGCCCCTGCTGGTCACCGCTGGCGAACACCCCGTCCGTCGCGTGGCCTGGTGCAGCGGGGGCGCCCAGTCGTTGCTGCCCCGCGCCGCCGAGCTGGGCGCCGATGCCTACATCAGCGGGGAGATCTCCGAACAGACCACGCACGAGGCGCGCGAGCTGGGCGTGCACTACCTGGCCGCCGGCCACCACGCGACGGAGCGGGGCGGACCGCGGGCGCTGGGCGAATGGTGCGCGCGGACGTTCGACCTGACCCACGAATTCCTCGATCTCGACAACCCGGCCTGATACCCTGCGCCGCGAGCCGCAGCTGTCTGCTGCCGGCCGGAGTCCCGGATCCGCGCGACGCCGCGCCGATCCGCATCGTACTTGACCTTATTAGCGTGTTCGGGAATTCTATTACGATTTTCCTGCCCGCCCGTCGGGTCCGAACAAGAGAGCCACAAGGCTCCTTCGAGCAGGCTGCGCCCGGCGGGTGCATCCTCGCATCACGCTTTCAACACGTTGTTTGGAGAGACAAACATGGCAAACCAAGGCGTAAATCGAGGCCGTCGCCGGTTCCTCGTCGCCGCGACTTCGGTCGTGGGCGGGGCCGGTGTGGCTGCAGTAGCCGCACCGATGCTGGCGTCGCTGCAGCCGAGCGCGCGCGCCCAGGCGGCCGGGGCTCCGGTCGAGGTCGCCCTCGGCGAGATCGAACCGGGCCAGCGCATCTCCGTCGAGTGGCGCGGCCAGCCCATCTGGGTGGTTCGGCGCACGGACGAGATGATCGAAGGGCTGTCCAGGATCACGGACCGTCTGCGCGACCCGAACTCCGAAGTCGAGGAGCAGCAGCCTCCTTACGCCCAGAACGAACACCGTTCGATCGATCCCGAGTTCCTCGTCGTGATCGGCATCTGTACCCATCTGGGCTGCTCGCCGAGCTATCGTCCGGAAATCGGTGATCCCGAGATGGGGGCCGCCTGGCAGGGCGGCTGGCTGTGCGGTTGCCACGGTTCCCGCTTCGACATGGCCGGCCGCGTGTACGCCAACATGCCGGCGGCCACCAATCTCGTGATCCCGCCGTACAAGTACCTCACGGACGACGTGATCCTGGTGGGCGAAGACGACGAAGAAGGAGGGACCGTCTGATGGCCAGTAATCCGGACGAAAAGATCCAGGGCGGCTTCCTGGGCTGGGTGGATGCACGCTTCCCCCTGTCCCAGATGTGGAACGACCACCTGGCCAAGTATTACGCGCCGAAGAACTTCAACTTCTGGTATTTCTTCGGCTCGCTGGCCCTGCTGGTGCTGGTCATTCAGATCGTCACCGGCATCTTCCTGACCATGTTCTACAAGCCGGACGCGGAGCTCGCCTTCTCGTCCGTCGAGTACATCATGCGTGACGTGGAATGGGGCTGGCTCATCCGCTACATGCATTCCACCGGCGCCTCGATGTTCTTCGTCGTGGTCTATCTGCACATGTTCCGGGCGCTCCTGTACGGCTCCTACAAGAAGCCACGCGAGCTGATCTGGATCTTCGGCATGCTGATCTATGTCGTGCTGATGGCCGAGGCCTTCGCCGGCTATCTGCTGCCGTGGGGCCAGATGTCCTACTGGGGCGCGCAGGTGATCGTGAACCTGTTCCAGACCATCCCGTACATCGGGCCGGAACTGGTGACCTGGATTCGCGGTGACTTCCTGCTGTCGGACGCGACGCTGAACCGCTTCTTCGCGCTGCACGTGGTGGCCCTGCCGCTGGTGCTGATCCTGCTGGTGGCCGCGCACATCATCGCGCTGCACGAGGTGGGCTCGAACAATCCCGACGGCGTCGAGATCAAGGCCCACAAGGACGAGAACGGCATTCCGAAGGACGGCATCCCGTTCCATCCGTACTACACCGTGAAGGACATCGTCGGAGTGGGCGTGTTCCTGATCGTGTTCTTCGCGATCGTGTTCTTCGCCCCCGAGGGTGGCGGCTACTTCCTGAAGCCGGACAACTTCATCCCGTCCGATCCGCTGGTGACCCCCGACCTGATCCCGCCGGTCTGGTACTTCACGTCGATGTACTCGGTGCTGCGCTCCGTGCCGGATCCGTTCCTGGGCGTGGTGGCCATGGGGGCCGCGGTGGTGATCCTGTTCGTCATCCCGTGGCTGGACCGCAACCCCGTGAAGTCGATGCGCTATCGCTCGTTCGCGGCCAAGTTCAACCTGGCGGTGTTCGTGGTTGCGTTCGTGATCCTCGGCTGGCTGGGCCTGCAGCAGGCCACCACCGCGGTGAGCGACATGAGCCTGCGCTTCGCTCAGGTGTACTTCCTGTTCTTCTTCCTGCTGTGGTTCCTGTCGCGGGAGCGTTCGGCCGGCTTCAGCATCCTGGCATTCCTGGTGCTGGTCGCGATGTACACGTTCTACGACGTGGTCCGCTTCGATCCGGACGAAGCCTCCCTGATCATGTGGGGCTGGCTCATCCCGACCGTTTATCTGTTCGTGACCATGGTGGCCCCCGTGTTCGCACGTGGTCTGGGCCGTGACCGTGCCGTTCCGCAAAGGGTGACTTCGTGATGAAAAAGCTGATTGCTGCAACCTTCGTGGGCCTTGCGGCCCTGTTCATGGGGCCGGCGGGTACCGCCGGCGCCAGCGAGCTGATGTCGGCCAACGTGGACATCTCCAACCAGAACGCGCTGCAGCGGGGTGCCCGCCTGTTCGCGGACAACTGCATGGGATGCCACTCGACCAAGTACGAGCGTTACAACCGGGTCGGCAAGGGTATCGGCCTGACCGAAGAGCACATGGAAGAGCACTTCATCTTCGTCACCGACGAAGAGGGTGAGCCGGTAGGTGTCGGTTCGCTTATGGAGATCGCCATGGAAGACGACTATGCCGAAGAGGCCTTCGGTGTTGTCCCGCCGGATCTGACCCTGACCGCCCGCATCCACGGCGAGGACTGGCTGTATACCTTCCTCAAGTCGTTCTACCGCGACGAGTCCCGTCCGCTGGGCGCCAACAACACCATCTTCAGTAATGTCGGCATGCCGCATGTCCTGTGGCACAAGCAGGGCTGGCAGGAGCTGGTCGAGGACGAGGATGGCAACGAACGCCTGGAACTGGTCGAGAGCGGCAGCATGAGTCCGACCGAATACGATCGAGCGGTGCGCGACATCGTCACCTACCTGTCGTACATCGGCGAACCCGTGCAGCTGGAGCGCCAGCGGATCGGGGTCTTCGTGATGATCTTCCTCGCCTTCTTTACCGTGCTGGCGTACTTCTTGAAAAAGGAATACTGGAAGGACGTACACTAGGCGGGACGAGCCGTAGTCGGCGTGCCCCGGAGGACCGGGGTGCGCCGGCATCCTGTACCGTCGACCCGGCGGAACCCCATGCCGGGCTAGGGAGAATGCCATGGCGCTGGTCGCCAACCGCCGTTCCGTTATGACGCTGTTTTCTGCACACGACTGCGTGCGCTGTCACCGGGTGCGCATCATCCTCGCCGAGAAGGACATCGCGGTGGACGTGGTCAACCTCGGGCCCGACGACATGCCCGAAGATCTCTCCGACCTGAACCCGTACAACGAGGTTCCCACCCTTGTGGACCGGGATCTGGCCCTGTACGGGACCCATGTCATCACCGAGTATCTCGACGAACGCTTCCCGCATCCGCCACTGATGCCGGTGGATCCGGTCTCGCGCGCGGCCGCGCGTCTGGCGCTCTATCGCGTCGAGCGCGACTGGTACGAGGGACTGGACAACCTCGCGAAGGCTTCGGGTTCCGGGGTCAGCAAGGCCCGCAAGGTGCTCAAGGAGAGCTTCATCGCCTCCGGCGAGATCTTTGAACTCAAGCCGTACTTCCTGAGTGACGAGTTCAGTATCGTGGATGCGGCCATCGCCCCGGTCATCTGGCGGCTGCCGGCCGTGGGCATCGAACTGGAAAGCCTGCCGCAGGCGATCCAGGACTATGCCGAACGGGTGTGCCGGCGCGAATCCTTCTCCATCAGCCTCACCGAAGCCGAACGGGAGCTGCGTCTTTGACTTCTTCCCGCCCCTATCTGCTGCGTGCCCTGTGGGACTGGATCACCGACAACGGCATGACACCGCACCTGCTGGTGGATGCCACGGTCGACGGCACGGCCGTGCCGGACGCGTTCGTCGAGCAGGGCAAGATCACCCTGAATGTGGGCCCCACGGCCGTGCAGGGTCTGGAGCTGGGCGACGAGTACGTGTCGTTCTCGGCGCGGTTCGCCGGCAGTCCGATGGATGTCTTCGTGCCGCAGACCGCGGTGATGGCGATCTACGCGCGCGAGAACGGCCAGGGGATGATGTTCGGTAGCGAGCCCGGGCCGGATCCGGACCCCGGTCCCGGAGACGGGCCGCCGGATGACGGTGATGACACGGGTGATGGCGGCGAGGGTGGCGACGAGGCGCCCCGGCGCAAGGGCGGCCCGTCTCTGACCGTGGTCAAGTAAGGGCGGTCGTCAGGGCGCGGGCGGCGCCTTCCCCGGATTGAGAATCCCGTCCGGATCGAACACCGCCCGCACCCCTTCCATCAGCGTCAGTGCGGCCGGATCCAGTTCGCGATCCACGAACGGTCGTTTGACCAGTCCCACACCATGTTCCCCCGACAGGCTGCCGTCGAGCGACAGGACGAGGCGGAACGCTTCATCCAGACACACTTCGGCCCGGTGCATCTCTTCCGGGTCGTCCGGATTGACCAGCAGGTTCACGTGGATGTTGCCGTTGCCGGCGTGGCCGAAATTGACGATGCGGATGGCATGCCGCTCGGCCAGTTCCTCGAGGCCGCCGATGAGGGCGGGGATCCGCGATACCGGCACCACGACATCTTCGTTGATCTTCTTCGGGGCAATGGTCCGCAGCGCCGGTGACAGGGCCTTGCGTACCTGCCAGAGACGGTCCATCGCCTCCGGTGTGTCGGCGACATCCACGCTCAGGGCCCCTTCGGCGGCCGTCCGGCGGATCCCGTCGATCCGGGTCTCGATGATCTCGGCAGGACCGTCGGACTCGATCATCAGGATGGCTCCGGCGGCTTCCGGCAGTTCCACCCCGCCATAACCGCGGATCATCCCGATAGCCGAGCGATCCATGAACTCCAGCGCCGAAGGCGACTCCGCGCGCGCCATCAGTCTTGCGACTGCCCGGGCCGCCGCATCGATGGTCGGGTAGACCGCCTGCAGCAGGCGGGTGCACTCCGGACGGGGTGTCAGCTTGAGGGTCGCCTGGGTGATGATCCCCAGAGTTCCCTCCGAGCCGATCAGCAGGCGGGTGAGGTCGTAGCCGACCACGCCCTTGGTGGTGCGTACGCCGGTGCGAAAGTGCTCCCCGGTGCCTGCGACGGCCTCCAGACCCAGCGTATTGTCGCGCGGTGTACCGTACTTCACCGCGTGCGGCCCGGCCGAGTTGTAGGCGAGATTCCCTCCCAGGGTGCAATACGCGGCACTGGTCGGATCGGGGGGCCAGAAGAACCCGTGTTCGCCTGCCGCGGCCTGAATCTCGGCGTTGGTGACCCCGGGTTCGGCAATCAGCCACCGATTCGCGGGATCCACATCCACGATGCGGTTCATGCGCTCCAGTGACAGCACCAGTCCGCCGCGGTCGGGAACCGCCGCGCCGGTTGTGCCCGTGCCCCGGCCGCGCGCCACCAGCGGCGCCCCGAGGCGCCGGCACAGGCGTACAAGTTCCACGACGGTCTGACTGTCGCGGGCGAACGCCACGGCTTCGGGCGCGGCGTGCAGGCGCGAATTGTCGGCGCCATAGGCCCAGCAGTCCGCCGGGTCCAGCAGGCGGTCCTCCGGCGGCAGCAGACGTTCGATCTCGCGCGCCAGATCGCTCATGAGTCGTCCGCCCGGATCGCGTCCACGATCCATTCCACCCCGCCATCACCGTCCAGCGCCACCACGTCGAAGCGCGCCGGGCCGTTCCAGTCTTCCTCCAGCATCCAGGTTTCCGCCATGCGCACCAGCTTGCGGCGCTTGCGCCGGTCGACGCTCTCCAGTCCGCCTCCGTAATCCTGATTGCTGCGCATGCGGACCTCGACGAAGACCACGGTGTCCCCCTCACGCAGAACCAGGTCCAGCTCGCCCCAGGGCCGCCGGACATTGCTGGCCACCAGGCGCAGCCCGCGATCCTGGAGATAGCGCGCGGCGCGTTGTTCGGCCTGCTGGCCGGATTCTCCCGGACGGAACATCAGTCCGAGGGAGTCGCGGCGTCCAGCCGCCGGGGTTCACCACGAACGAACCGCGCCCAGGCCGGCGTCCGCTGCCAGTCACCGGTCAACGGGTTGAGTTGCCACTCGCCGGCGGTACCGACGAGCGTCGTATGCGGGGCCGCGTAGCTAGTGTCGGCGCGTACGGCCAGGCGCCGGGCGTCCATGCCCAGGGCATAGAAGCGCGGCAGCCCGGATTGTTCCCGCAGCGGCTCGGCTCCGGTGTTCCCGAGCGCGGCGATTTCACTGAACAGACCGGGCGCATCCGGAAATGCGATCCCGTTGAGATCGCGGTCGCGCGAGGCGTCGGGGCGGCCCGGATAGACATGTGGCGTGGACATCATCGGCAGGCGCGACGCCTGGTGGAAGTGCAGATGCGGCGCGATGCGGCGTACGTCGGCAGCGCTGCCCGCGACGAAGATGTAACCGACATCGGCGCGAATCTGCGGGTCGCCTTCAAGACCGAGTCCGAGGCGCCGGGACACCGACGCAATGCGCTCGCGACTGCGATCAATCCCGACGTGGGCGGCGATGCGGTCGTTGAGGTCCCCGGCACGGGTGTCTACTCGCGCCACCTCCCGTGGGGGTGCCCCGTGTTCCTCGGCGGCCAGTGACCATGCGGATGCCAGGCGATCACCGAAGGCCCCCTCGGCGATGATGCCGAGGCCGGCGCCCCAGCCGGTGCGAGCCGCGCGGTCGGCAACGGCGCGGGCGTCGGCCTCGGGATCCAGCGCCAGTGTGGTTATGCCGCGCGGCAGGGCGTTGGCGGTGCGGTTGAGGAGCACCCCGGGCCGATGTTCCTCGAGGTCGGCGACCGCGGCGACGGCATCGCGCTGCAGCGGGCCGATAATGTGATCGGCACCTTCGAGTACTGCATCCCGGTAAAGCGCAACGGCCTGGCGTGGATCGCCCCGGGTGTCGCGCACCCGGAGCTGCCCCTGGCCGTCGGCATAATGTGCCCGGGTGATGCCGTCGAGAACCGCCTCTCCCAGGCCGGCCAGATTGCCCGACAATGGCAGCAGGACCACCGTATCTCCGGCCGGATCCGCGCTGGCGGGTGACGCGGCGAGCAGTTCCGGGAGATGGCTGTTCGCGGGATGCCGGGGGAAGGCTTGCTGCCAGCGTCGGGCGAACGTTTCCGCCGCAGCGGCATCGTCCGCCCGGCCCAGTCCCCGGAACAGATCGTGCCAGCCATCGGCCCCGACGATGTTCTCGCGCCCGAGTCGTTCCCGCTGGGTCGGGCGCAGGGCGGCCATCAGGCCCCAGATCCGCTCATGGTTGGCGGTCTGCAGATCGGGTTCCAGGGTCAGCAGCGAATCCAGCCGAAATCGCACATTCAGGGCCTGATACCATTGCTGTTCCCATTCCAGCAGCCGGGCATGCAGCTCCATGCCGCGCCGATGGAATTCCGGGGTGCGTGTCGGATCATCCGGATCGTCGGCCCCCAGGCGCTCGGCCGCGGGGTCGGCCTCCCCGCGGTGCCAGGCCAGCCAGCCGCCGCGCACGCGGTCGGCAAGCGGGCGTGGCTCCGCGTCGGGCAAGCGGTTCCAGGCCGCCTCCGCGCGTTCCAGCAGCGGTTCCGGGACCGGGTCCAGCGCCAGCACCGCGTCGATTGCGGCCCGCAATTCCTCCGGCTCGGCCTGCTCGTCCGGCAACGCCTCGATCCGCTCGAGCCGATGCTCGGCCAGCGGCTCGGGGGCCAGCTCGATCTCGGCCGGGATTTCGGGGTCCGGGTCCGGTGTCGCCGCGGGATCCGGTTGCGGCGCAGCGCAGGCGGCCATCAGGCCGGCCGCCAGCAGTACCATGAGCGGGCGCGTCAGGCCCGGGCCCGGCACGGAGCGGTGTAACGGGCGGAGGGGGAGCGGGAGTCGGTTCACGGCAGACATCGGATTGGCGATAAGGAGTCAGTATTGGAAGCGCGCGAAACAGTGTCAACGCAGGGCGGAACCCTGTGGGTGGTGGCCACCCCGATCGGCAACCGGGCCGATCTGGGGCAGCGCGCCCGGGATGTATTGTCGCATGTCTCGCGCATCGCGGCGGAGGATACGCGTCACAGCCGCGCGCTGCTGGCGCCGCTGGGCATCGACACGCCGCTGGTCAGTCTGCACGAACACAACGAAGAACAGCGCGTCGCGGGCCTGCTCGCGCAGCTGGCCGCGGGCGAAGATGTGGCGCTGATCTCGGATGCGGGCACCCCGCTGGTGTCGGATCCCGGGTTCCGCCTGGTCCGCGGGGCCCGCGAAGCCGGCCATGCCCTGCGCGCGGTGCCCGGCCCGAGCGCCCCCCTGGCCGCGCTGGCGGTCTCGGGGATGCCGAGCGACCGGTTCTGTTTTGACGGTTTCCTGCCGCACGCCGCCGGCGCGCGCGAAAGACGCCTGGCCGAACTGCTGGCGCGTCCGCAGACCGGCATCGTGTTCGAGTCCGCGCATCGCATCCTTGCGGCGGCCCGGGAGCTGGCGGCGCAGGCCCCGGACCGCTCCGTGTTCCTGGGGCGCGAGCTGACCAAGCAATACGAGGAACATTATTACGGTCCGGCCGGCCGCCTGCCCGAATGGCTGGAGGCGGATGCCTGGCGTACGCGCGGCGAATTCGTGCTGGTGCTGGCCCCGGCGCCGGCCGTCGACGAAGACGGCGACGCGCTGTCGGGTGAACAGGAACGGCTGCTGGCCGGCCTGGTCGCCGAGCTTCCGGTCAAGCGGGCCGCGCGCCTGCTGGCGGACGCCACCGGGCTGCCGCGCAATCGGCTCTACGCCCGCGCGCTGGAACTGCAGCAGGCGGACCGCGAAGAGGGCGATGATCCCGCCTGACTGCCCCGGATATCCTTGCATCCGGAGCAGGGCGCGGGTAAAAGGGAGGCGGGAGTCGGCCGGGCGGTCGCTGCGTCCGTGTGGCGTGGAGGAAAGTCCGGGCTCCGCAGGGCAGGACGCCAGGTAACACCTGGGCGGCGCGAGCCGACGGAAAGTGCAGCAGAAAACATACCGCCGATGGCCCGGCTCGTCCGGGCACAGGCAAGGGTGAAATGGTGCGGTAAGAGCGCACCGCACGGCTGGTAACAGTCCGTGGCACGGTAAACCCCGTCCGGAGCAAGGCCAAATAGGGGTGCATGGTGTGGCCCGCATCGCACCCGGGTAGGCTGCTTGAGGCGTCCGGTGACGGACGTCCCAGATGAATGATCGTTCTCGACAGAACCCGGCTTACAGGCCGGCTCCCACTTTTCCCCACCATTGTCCCCGCGTCTCTCGCGTGCCCCGGCCGGGCGCTCGCGAAATGATCAAGTGATTTCTCAAGAGTTCGAGCCAGGCATCTGGTTTTGAACGTATCTTTCCCCGTTCCTGTATCTCTTGTGCAGAGACTCATAAGTCTCTGTGATGCAAGGCTTATTTTTCTCTGGCAAGCCCGTTTTTCCTTGACCCTCAACAGGGGTGTACCTATAGTGGATTGAAGTGGGAAAAAGTGGGAGAAGGTGGGAATCCACCGTACACGGCCATGTTCCGAGGCGTCAGTCAGCTCAATCTGGATGCGAAGGGGCGCCTCGCCATGCCGGCGCGCTATCGCGACGAGCTTGTGGCGTCCTGTGATGGCCAGCTGGTGGTGACCGTTCATCCCGATCGCTGTCTCCTGATGTACCCGCGGCCCGAATGGGAACGGGTCGAGCAGAACCTGATGTCGCGCCCCAATCTCAAGCCAGCCGTAGTCCGGCTGCAGCGGCTTCTGGTCGGTCATGCCTCCGACTGCGAGCTCGACGGCAACGGTCGTCTGCTGTTGCCGCAGCCGCTGCGCAAGTTCGCCGGCATGGACAAGCAGGTCGCCCTGCTGGGGCAGGGCAAGAAGTTCGAGATCTGGGACCAGGCTACGTGGGATCAGCGCTGCGAGGAGATGTTCGATGAAGGCATCGATGCAAATGAACTCGAGTCGATCTCGCTGTGATGCAGGAACAGCGACAGGCCCATGTCCCGGTCATGCTGGACACCGTGCTCGAGGGGCTGGCGGTGCGCGCTGATGGTTTTTACGTGGACGGTACTTTCGGACGGGGCGGGCACAGCCGCGCCTTGCTTGACCGTCTGGGGCCGGACGGTCGCCTGCTGGCGATGGACCGGGATCCCGAGGCGGCCGAGGCCGCCTCTTCGTTTCTGGGGGACCCGCGTTTCGCGTTCGAGCCCGCGCCGTTCTCGTCCATGGCCGAGGTGCTGCGGCAGCGTTACCCCGATCGCCGGCCGGATGGCGTGTTCCTCGATCTCGGGGTGTCATCGCCGCAGCTGGACGATGCCGCGCGCGGTTTCAGTTTCCAGCATGACGGCCCGCTGGACATGCGCATGGACCCGTCGTCCGGCGAAAGTGCGGCCGACTGGCTGGCGCGCGCCGAGGAAAAGGAGATCGCGGACGTGATCTACCAGTACGGCGAGGAGCGTTTCTCGCGGCGCATCGCCCGGGCGATCGTGCGCGCTCGTGCCGACGCCCCGATCACCCGCACCGCGCAGCTGGCGGAACTGGTGCGTGGCGCGGCCCCCCGGCGCGAACCCGGCAAGCACCCCGCGACCCGCACCTTCCAGGCCCTGCGCATTCACGTGAACGCCGAGCTGCGCGAGCTGGAGACGTGGCTGGAAACCATTCCCGAGGTCCTGCCGGCCGGGGCGCGCCTGGTGGTGATCGCGTTTCATTCGCTGGAAGATCGCATGGTCAAGCGGGCCTTCCGCGGGGACCGTGACGATGCGCCCCGCCTCCCGCGCGGGCTGCCGGTCATCCCGGAGGCGGCACCGCGTCCGTTGCGCCCGCTGGGGAAGCCGGTGCGGGCGGATGCCGGGGAACAGCAACGCAATCCGCGGGCACGTTCGGCCGTGCTGCGCGTGGCGGAGCGCAACTGATGGTCTGGCGCGGGCTCGCGATCGTCGCGCTGTCGGTGGGCGCGTTTGCGTCGGCGATTGGCGTGGTGGTGGCGCGCCACGAGGCGCGTCAGGCGTTCGTTGAGCAGCAGGCGGTGCTGGCCGAGCGCGACCGGCTCAACCTGGAATGGACCCGGCTGCAGATCGAGCAGTCCACCTGGGCGACGCCCGGGCGTATCGAGCGTCATGCGCGCGAGGAACTTGGCATGTCGCGCCCCGATGCGGATCGCCTCGTGGTGATCGGGAGGGACGCATGGGTGCGCTGAAACGCGAAATCTCAATGGGTCGGCTACGGACGCTGGTCGTCCTGCTGGTCCTGGTGCTGATCGCGCTGGTACTGCGCGCCGCCGATCTGCAGATGTTCAAGAGCGAGTTCCTGTCCGCCCAGGGGGAGGCGCGTCAGGTGCGCACGCTGACCGAGACCGCCCACCGCGGTGCGATTACCGATCGCCACGGAGAACCGCTGGCGATCTCGGCACCGGTGCAGACCGCATGGGCGCATCCGGGGGCGCTGCTGGAGGCGCGCGAGCGCTGGGGCGAGCTGGCCGCGGCCCTGGATATGGACCGCGAGATCCTGGCGGAGCGGATCGAGAGCCGCGCCGACCGCGAGTTCGTCTATCTGCGTCGGCACATGCTGCCGGCGCGGGCCGAAGCCGTGGCCGCCCTGCGCGTGCCCGGAGTGTCCCTGACGCGCGAGTTCCGCCGTTACTATCCGCATGGTGAGGCGGTAGCGCATGTGCTGGGCTACACCGACATCGACGACCAGGGCCAGGAAGGGGTCGAGCTCGCGTTCGACTACTGGCTCTCGGGGCAGCCGGGCGCCAAACGGGTGTTGCGCGACCGGCATGGTCGCACCATCCGCGACGTTGCCAGCATCCGTCCGGCGCGTGAAGGCAATCCCCTGCAGCTGACGCTGGACGCGCGGCTGCAGTTCCTCGCCTACCGCGAACTCAAGGCTGCGGTGCAGCGTCACGATGCGCGCGGCGGATCGGCCGTGCTGCTGGATGCGCGCAGCGGCGACATCCTCGCAATGGTCAATCAGCCCGGTTTCAACCCCAACAATCGCAGTTCGATCCGCTCCGACCGCGCTCGCAACCGGGCGGTCGTGGACGCGTTCGAACCCGGCTCGGTCATCAAGCCGTTTACCGTCGCGGCGGCCCTGGATGCCGATGCGGTCGACCCACACGTGACCCTGGACACCGCGCCCGGCACCATGCAGGTGGGGCGTCTGACGGTCCGCGATCTGCGCGACTACGGCACCATCGACCTGACTACGCTGATCGCGCGGTCCTCCAACGTGGGCGCAACGCGTCTCGCCCTGGACACCGAGCCGGCCGATTTCTGGCAGACGCTGCACCGCGCCGGTTTCGGACAGGCAACCGGCCTGCATTTTCCGGGCGAGGCGCGTGGCACCCTGCGCGACTTCACCGCCTGGCGCGAGGTCGAGCAGGCCACGCTCGGTTACGGTTACGGGCTCGCGGTCACGCCGCTGCAGCTGGCTGCCGGCTATACGGCCTTTGCCAATGACGGGCGTCGCCTGCCGGTGCGCCTGGTCGAGACCGCGGATGATGCCCGCGAGCCGCAACGGGTGATGACCGCGGACACCGCCGGACGCCTGCGCGCGATGATGGAACACACCGTGGGCAGCGAGGGCACCGCGCGCCAGGCCGTGATCGACGGATATCGGGTCGCCGGCAAGACCGGCACCGCGCGCAAGGCGGTGCGCGGCGGTTATGCCGAGGACCGTTACTACTCCAGTTTCGTCGGTCTGGTCCCGGCATCCGAGCCACGGTTCGTCATGGCGGTGGTCGTGGACGAACCCGCCGACGTGCATTACGGCGGGGCGGTGGCGGCGCCGGTGTTCCGCGAGGTCACCGCCTCGGCCCTGCGCATGTACAACGTGCGTCCGGACGCGATGCCCGAGATCCCGATGCAGCTCGCCACCGGCGAGGAGGCGCAGCCATGACCGCCGCGGCGACCGATCCACGGGTGGCCGGGGTGGATCTGCACGCGCAGTTTCCCGAGGCCCTGGATGGCCACGGCCCGCTGGTCGTGACCGACCTTGTGCAGGACAGCCGCGCGGTGACCCCGGGCGCCGGGTTCGTGGCCCTCCGGGGAACCCGCGAGCACGGTCTGGCCCACGCCGAGGATGCCGCGGCGCGCGGCGCCGGCGTGATCCTGTGGGACGAGGCCGATGCGGGCCCCTCCGCCGCCTCGCCTGGCGCGCCCTGCGTTCATGTTCCGGGGCTGCGTGCTCTGCTGCCAGCCATGGCGCAGCGGGTATTCGGTGCCTGGCCGGAGGCCGCGCCGATCGTCGCGGTGACCGGCACCGATGGCAAGACCTCGGTGACACATCTGATCGCAGCGGCACTCGAACGTCTGGGTACCCCGGCCGGCCTGGTCGGCACCCTGGGCGTCGGGCGTCCGGGGCAGCTGCACCCGGCCGGGCACACGACCCCGGGCGTGCTCGAGCTCCACCGGCATCTGGCCGGGCTGGCGCGCGAAGGCTGCGAAGCCGCGGCGCTGGAGGCCTCTTCGCACGGGCTCGTCCAGGGGCGTCTGGACGGGGTCCCGGTGCGCGTCGCGGTGCTGACCCGCCTGGGCACGGATCATCTGGACTTCCATGGCAGCCAGGCCGCATATGCCGAGGCCAAGGCCACGCTGTTCGACCGCCCGGGACTGTGCACGCGGGTGATCAACGCCGATGACGAGCTTGGTCACGAGCTCCTGCGCCGTCCGGTGCCCGAGGGCATCACCGACGTCACCTGGGGGCTGGAGTCTTCCGCAGCGATGGCGCGCGCCGAGGCCATCCAGGCCGGCCCGGAGGGACTGCACTTCGTCCTCGTTGCCGACGGGCGGCGCGTGCCGGTGCGGTCGCGGCTGTACGGACGGTTTCAGGTCGAGAACCTGCTGGCCACTCTGGCCGCCCTGCATGCCCTCGGACATGCCTGGGAGGCCGCCGCGGACGCGGTGGCCGAGCTGCCCGGGGTCCCCGGCCGCATGGAGCGCCACGATCTGCCGGGCGGAGCCCAGCTGGTGGTCGATTACGCCCACACCGCGCAGGCCCTGGAGGCCGCATTGAGTGCGTTGCGTCCGCACGTGCGTGGCCGCCTCTTTGTGGTCTTCGGCTGCGGCGGCGATCGCGACCGGGGCAAGCGTCCGGCGATGGGGCGCGTGGCCATGCGTGCCGCGGACCGGGTGATCGTGACCGATGACAATCCGCGCCACGAGGATGCGGCGGCCATCCGCCAGGCGGTGCTGCAGGGCTGTGACGATCCCGCGCGCTGCCGCGAGATGGGCGACCGCGAAGCCGCGGTGCGTACCGCGGTCGCCGATGCCGGGCCGGGCGACATCGTGCTGCTGGCGGGCAAGGGGCACGAAACCACCCAGCAGATCGGTGACCGGTTTCATCCATTCAGTGATCGCGAGCTGGCCGCCCGGCTGGCGCGCGAGGGGATTTCCGGGGAGGGGGAGCGATGATCCGGATGACGGCCGGAGAACTGGCGACCGCCGTGGGCGGGCGCCTGCAGGGGGACGCCGGGGTGGCATTCACCGGCGTGTTCAGCGACACGCGTAACCCGCGTGAAGGCGGGCTGTTCGTCGCCCTGCGCGGTCCGAACTTTGATGCCCATGACCATCTGCACGCCGACTTGCCGGCACCGGTGCTGCTGGTCCGCCGCGCCCGCGAAGACCTGCCGCAGGCCCAGGTAGTGGTGCCCGACACCGGCGAGGCCCTGGGGCGGCTGGCCGCGACCTGGCGCAGGCTGTGCCGCGCGCGGGTGATCGCGCTGACCGGCTCCAACGGCAAGACCACCACCCGCGAGATGCTGCGCTCGATCCTCGCGCGCATGGGGCGGGTGCATGCCACCGAAGGCAACCTGAACAACGAGATCGGGACACCGCTGACCCTGCTGGCGATGCCGGAGGATACCGATTTCGCGGTGATCGAACTGGGCGCCAACCACGCCGGCGAGATCGGCCGCATGGCCGCATGGACTCAGCCGCACGTCGCCATGATCACCAACGCCGGTCATGCGCACCTCGAAGGCTTCGGCAGCCTGGAAGGCGTGGCGCACGCCAAGGCCGAGATCTACTCGGGCCTGCCGGCCCAGGGCGGGACCGCGGTGGTGAATCTGGACGACCCGTTCGCCGACTACTGGCTGTCGCTCAACGAGCATCATCATCTGCAGCGCTTCTCCCTCGAGGGGGGCGGCGAGGTTGAGGGCGTGTGGGTCGCCCCGGATCGCCTGCGCCTCACGATCCTCGGTGCCAGCCGCGAGATCCGCCTTGCCGGTCCCGGCCGCCATGTCGCGGCGAATGCCGTGGCGGCCGCTGCCGCCGCCAATGCCGCGGGCGCCGCGATCGACATCATCGCGCAGGGACTGAGCGACTGGCGCCCGGTCGCCGGCCGCCTGCAGGCACTGCAGCACGCAGGCGGTGCCCGCATCTGGGACGACAGCTACAACGCCAACCCCGATTCTCTGCGGGCCGGTCTGGAGGTGCTGGCGGCGGTGCCCGGTCGGCGCATCCTGGTGCTGGGGGAAATGGGCGAGCTGGGCGGCGATGCAGCGGCCCTGCACGTGGCCACCGGGCGGGAGGCCCGCGCCATGGGGATCGATTTCTGCCTGGCGCTCGGCGAGCTGGGCCGCGAAACCGCCGATGCCTTCGGCGAGCAGGGCGAGTGGTTCCCCGATCATGCCGCACTGGTCGCGCGTCTGCAGGGGTTGCTGGACGAGCGAACCACCGTGCTGGTCAAGGGTTCGCGCAGCCAGCACATGGAATCCATCGTGGACGCGCTGGACGCGCAGCCCCTGAACCCGGAGGCGGCGGATGCTGTTCGCACTGACTGAATATCTCGCCCAGTTCCATACCGGGTTCACGGTCTTCCAGTACCTGACCCTGCGCGCCATCCTCGGGGTGGTCACGGCGCTGGCGATCGCGCTCCTGATCGGTCCCTCGGTGATTCGCCGTCTGACCCTGGGCAAGGTGGGCCAGAACATCCGCGAGGACGGCCCCGAATCGCACCTGAGCAAGGCCGGCACGCCCACCATGGGCGGTGCGCTGATCCTGGTGGCCGTGGCGGTGGCCACCCTGCTGTGGAGCGACCTGACGAATCGTTTCGTCTGGATCGTGCTGCTGACCACGCTGGCCTTCGGCGCCGTCGGCGGCTGGGATGACTACCTCAAGCTGCGTTACGGCAACAGCCAGGGGCTGTCGGCGAAATCCAAGCTGCTGTGGCAGACCCTGTTCGCCCTGGTGGCCGCCGGGGTGATCATGCTCACGGCCCAGGATCCGGTGGAAACCACCTTTTATCTGCCGGTGTTCAAGGACATCGAATTCAGTCTGGGCTGGCTGTTCATCCCGCTGGTGTGGCTGGTGGTGGTGGGCTCGTCCAATGCGGTCAACCTGACCGACGGGCTCGACGGGCTGGCCATCATGCCGGCGGTGCTGGTGGCCGGTGCGCTGGGCATCTTCGCCTATGCCGCGGGCCATGCGGTGTTCGCCGACTATCTCGGCATTCCCGCGGTCCCCGGGGTTGGCGAGGTGGGCATCTTCGCCGCCTCGCTGGTGGGGGCGGGGCTCGGGTTCCTGTGGTTCAACACCTATCCCGCGCAGGTGTTCATGGGCGATGTCGGGGCCCTCGCCCTGGGCGCGGCGCTGGGGATGATGGCGATCTTGACCCGCCAGGAGATCGTGCTGCTGATCATGGGCGGCGTGTTCGTGCTGGAGACCGTCTCGGTCATGCTGCAGGTCGCCTCGTTCAAGCTGACCGGACGGCGGATGTTCCGCATGGCGCCGCTGCATCACCACTTCGAACTCAAGGGCTGGCCGGAGCCGCGCGTGATCGTGCGTTTCTGGATCCTGACCGTGGTGTTCGTCCTCATCGGTCTGGCGACCCTGAAGGTGCGCTGATGGAACGGCTGCGAAGCGACAACCTGATCGTCGGGCTGGGCGCCACCGGGCAGTCGGTGGCGCGTTACCTGCTCGCGCGCGGGATGTCGTTTGCGGTTACCGATACCCGTCGCGAGCCGCCGGCCTGTGACGATCCCGAACTGGCGCGGATCCTGAACGAGCGTTGGGTCGGCCCGCTGGACGGCCTGGATGCGAGCGGGGTGCGTCGCCTGATCGTCTCGCCCGGGGTGGCCCTGGAACACCCGGTGATCGCCGCCGCAAGTGAGGCCGGCGCCGAAGTCACCGGGGATATCGACCTGTTCGCCCGCGAGGCCGGAGCCCCGGTGATCGCGATCACCGGTTCCAACGGCAAGAGCACGGTGACCGCGCTGGTCGGCGAGCTGCTGGATGCGGCCGGCTACGCGATGGCGATGGGGGGCAACTACGGGACCCCGGCGCTGGACCTGCTGGAACGCGACCCGGAGGTGTTCGTGCTGGAGCTGTCCAGCTTCCAGCTGGAACGGTGTCACGAGCTTGCGCCCGCTGCTGCCGTAGTGCTCAACCTGTCGCCGGATCACCTCGATCGCCATCCGGACATGGCCGCCTACCTGCGCGCCAAGCAGCGGGTGTTCCGCGGCGCGCGGCGCGGACTGCTCAATCGTGACGACCCGATGGTGGCGGAGCTGACCACCCCGCCGGGCATGGCGCGCGAGACCTTCGGTCTGGGCGCGCCGGCGGCGGACGCCGACTGGGGCGTGTGTGTCGGCGGCCACGGGGAGGGACCGCAACTGTGTCGCGGCGGCCAGGCCCTGCTGGAGACCGCGCGCCTGCGCATGCGCGGCCAGCACAACTGGGCCAACGCCCTGGCCGCACTGGGCCTGGTCTGGCCGTGGCTGGACTCGGCGGGGCGCCGGGCGCGGGCCCTGGCGGCGCTGGCCGATTTCCCGGGGCTGCCGCATCGCTCGCAGTGGATCGCCTCGGTCGACGGCGTGGACTGGATCAACGATTCCAAGGGCACCAACCTCGGTGCCACCCTGGCCGCACTGCGCGGCACGCCCGGGCCGCTGGTCCTGATCGCGGGCGGGCAGGCCAAGGGGCAGGATTTTGCCCCGCTGGCCGACCAGCTGGCCGGCAAGGTGCGCGGCGCGGTGCTGCTGGGCGAGGACGCGCCGTTGATCGCGCGTGCCCTCGCCCCGGTGGTGCCGGTGCAGCGGGTCGACGACATGGATGCGGCGGTGGCGCATGCCGCAGAATGGGCGCAGCCGGGTGACACCGTGCTGCTGTCGCCCGCCTGCGCCAGCCTGGACATGTATCCGGACTATCGCGCCCGGGGTGATGACTTCGCCCGGGCCGTGCGGGAGCTGGCCGCATGAGCGCCCCGGTCAGCCAGCCGACTTCGCCCATGGTCCGGCGCCTGCAGCAGGAGGTGGACCTGCCGCTGCTGGCGTTGACCGCGGCGCTGGTCGCGCTGGGGCTGGTGATGGTCGCTTCGGCCTCCATGGAGATGGGCGCGCGTGATTTCGGCAATGCCTGGCACTTTCTGCAGCGCCAGGTGTTGTTTGCCGCGCTGGGTACGATGGCCGCGGTGGCGGCATGGAACGTGCCGCTGGCGCGCTGGGAACGCGCTGGCCCGTGGCTGCTGGCGCTGTTCCTGCTGATCCTGGTGGTGGTCCTGCTGCCCGGCGTCGGACGCACGGTCAACGGGGCAACCCGCTGGATCCCGATCGGAGCGTTCAACCTGCAGGTGGCCGAGCTGGCCAAGCTGCTGGTGGTGATGTACCTGGCGGGCTACATCGTGCGTCATTACTCCACCCTGCGCCTGCAGCTGGCCGGGTTCGTGCGTCCCCTGGTGGTGCTGGGGGCGGGTACCGTCCTGCTGTTGCTGCAGCCGGATTTCGGCGGGGCCGCGATCATGCTGGCGATCGGCATGGGCATGCTGTTCCTCGCCGGCGCCCGCCTGTCGCAGTTCCTCGCGCTGGGGGGCACGATCGCGGCGGGCATGGCGGTCGCCGCGGTCGCGGCCCCTTACCGCGTGGCGCGCCTGACGGCGTTCCTGGACCCGTGGCAGGACCCGTTCGCGAGCGGTTTTCAGCTGACCCAGTCGCTGATCGCGATCGGCTCCGGCGGGGTCACCGGCTCGGGCCTGGGCGGCTCGGTGCAGAAGCTGTTCTACCTGCCGGAGGCGCACAACGATTTCCTGTTCGCGGTGTTCGCCGAGGAGTTCGGTTTCTTCGGTGTGCTGGTGCTGATCGCACTGTTCGCAGGGCTGGTCTGGCGCTGCCTGCGCATCGGCCTGGAGGCCCAGCGCAGCGGTCATGCCTTCGGTGCCCATCTGAGCTTCGGCGTGGCGATCTGGCTGGGCCTGCAGGCGGCCCTGAACATGGGCGTGAACATGGGGCTGCTGCCGACCAAGGGGATGACGCTGCCGTTTTTGTCCTACGGCGGCAGTTCGCTGATCGTCAGTATGATTGCGGTCGGTCTGGTGCTGCGGGTGGCCCGCGAGGCGCGGACCCCGGCGCCGGCCCCGGTGCCTCGCCGGCGTTCGCGCGCCGCCCGGCAGAGCGGAGGTGCGGCATGACGGCCCCGCGCGTGCTGATCATGGCCGGCGGTACCGGCGGCCATGTCTTCCCCGGGCTGGCGGTGGCCGAGGCCCTGCGCGAGCGCGGGGTCGAGGTGGTCTGGCTGGGGACTCGTGCGGGCGTGGAGGCGCGCCTGGTGCCGCAGGCCGGGATTGACCTGCATACCCTCCCGATCACGGGCCTGCGTGGCAAGGGGCTGCTCGGGCTGGCCTTCGCCCCCTGGCGCCTGGGGCTGTCGTTGTGGGCGGCCCTGTTGCTGCTCCGGCGCATTCGCCCGCATGCGGTGATCGGTTTCGGCGGGTTTGCCGCGGGACCCGGCGGGCTGATGGCCGCGGCCCTGGGACGCCCCCTGGTGATTCACGAACAGAATGCGGTGGCCGGCCTGACCAATCGCTGGCTGGCGAAGGTCGCCGACCGCGTGTTCGCCGGTTTCGACGGTGCGTTCCCGCCCGGGGTGCGCGCCACGCGGGTTGGCAATCCCGTGCGCTCCGCGATCGCGGCCCTGCCCGCCCCGGGCGAGCGCTACGCCGCACGCGGCGGGCCGCTCAATATCCTGGTCCTGGGAGGCAGCCTGGGCGCGCGTTCGCTGAATCACGCGGTGCCCGCCGCGCTCGGCCTGCTGCCGTCGGAGCAGCGCCCGCAGGTTCTGCACCAGGCCGGCTCGCGCACCCTGGAAGAAGCCCGCGCGGCGTATGCCGACGCCGGGGTGGAAGCCACGGTCACCGAGTTCATCGCGGACATGGAGGCGGCCTGGGCCGAGGCGGATCTGGTGATCTGTCGCGCCGGAGCGCTGACCGTAGCCGAAGTGGCGGCCGCCGGTGTGGCCGCGGTGTTCGTGCCGTATCCGCATGCGGTGGACGATCACCAGTATGCGAATGCCGAGGCCCTGGTGGACGCCGGGGCGGCCTGGCGTTTCCGCGATGCCGAGCTGGAGCCGCAGGCGCTGGCGAAGCTGCTGGGCTCGCTGGACCGCGAGACCCTGCGCGACCGTGCCGAACGCGCGCGGGCGCTGGCCTGCCCCGACAGTGCCGCGCGCCTCGCCGATGTCTGTGTGGAACTGGCGGGGCCGGGCCCCGCGGGGGAGGGATCATGAGCCACGCGCGCCTGCCGGAACATGCGATGCGCCGCATCCGCCGGATCCACTGCGTGGGGATCGGCGGCTCCGGGATGAGCGGCATCGCGGAGGTGCTGCATCAGCTGGGTTACCGGGTCTCCGGTTCGGACCTGGGCCGCTCGCCGATGATCGACCGCCTGGTGGAGATGGGCGTGCGCGTGGTCGGCGAGCACCGGCCGGAGAACGTGGCCGAGGCCGACGTGCTGGTGGTGTCTTCGGCCATCGATCCGTCCAATCCCGAGGTCGCCGCGGCGCGCGAGCGCGGTATCCCGATCGTGCGGCGTGCCGAGATGCTGGCGGAACTGATGCGTTTCCGCTTCGGGATTGCGGTCGCCGGGACCCATGGCAAGACCACCACGACCAGTCTGGTGGCCAGCGTGCTGGCGGAGGCGGGCATGGATCCGACCTTCGTGATCGGCGGGCGGCTCAATTCCACCGCCAGCCACTCGAGCCTGGGCGCCGGTGACTACCTGGTGGCCGAGGCCGACGAGAGCGATGCCTCGTTCCTGCATCTGCAGCCGCTGCTCGCGATCGTGACCAACATCGATGCCGATCACCTGGGGACCTATGGCAATGATTTTCGCCAGCTGCACGAGACCTTTCTCGAGTTCCTGCACCACCTGCCCTTCTACGGGCTGGCGATCCTGTGCGCCGATGACCCGCAGGTGCGCGAGCTGATGCCGGAGCTGGAACGCCCGCGGCTGACCTACGCGATCGATGCCGAGGCCGACGTGCGTGCCCTCGATGTGCGCCAGGAAGGCGTGCAGACGCATTTCCGCCTGCAACTGCCGGAGGCCGGTGAGCCGTTCCCGGTCACCCTGAATCTCCCGGGGCGGCACAACGTGCTCAATGCTCTGGCCGCGGCCGCCGTGGCCTGGGAGCTGGAGGCCCCGCGCGAGGCGATCGCCACGGCGCTCGAACGCTTCCAGGGCATCGGGCGGCGGTTCCAGGTCCACGAGTGGGCGGGGCCGGCCGGGCCGGTGACGCTGGTCGACGATTACGGTCATCACCCGCGCGAGATCGCCGCGACCCAGGCCGCGGCGCGGGATGCCTGGCCCGGTCGCCGGCGGATCACCGTGTTTCAGCCGCATCGCTACACCCGCACCCGCGACCTGTTCGAGGACTTCGTGGAGGCGCTGTCGGAGACCGACGTGCTGATCCTGCTGGAGGTGTATGCCGCGGGCGAGGCGCCGATCGCGAGCGCAGACGGGCGCAGCCTGGCGCGGGCCATCCGTCTGCGCGGCCAGGTCGAGCCGATTTTCGTGGAACAGGCCGCGGACGTGGCCGGCGTGCTGGAGGGGCTGCTGCAGGCGGATGACGTGATCATCGCTCAGGGGGCGGGCGACATCGGTCGCCTGGCGGCCCTGCTGCCGCAAGAGCTAACCGGAGGTGGCGCATGACACCGCTGGACCCTGCCCTGGCCGCGGCGCGTCATCTGCACGAGCTGCAGCCACGCGGCGAACTGCAGGCGCGGGCACCGCTGGCGCCGCTGACCTCATGGCGTGCCGGCGGGCACGCCGACTGGCTGTTCCGCCCGGCGGACCGCGAGGATCTCGCGAACCTGCTGGCGCAGGTCGCCCGCCTCGCGCCGGACCTTCCGATCACCTTTCTTGGCCTCGGCAGCAACGTCCTGGTGCGCGACGGCGGCATTGCCGGGCTGGTGGTGCATCTGCAGGGCGTTCTGGCCGAGCGGAAACGCCTGGACGGCGACCGGGTGTTCCTGGGCGGCGGGCTGGCCTGTGCCCAGGCTGCGCGCTTCTGTGCCCGCGAGGGCCTGGTGGGGGCGGAGTTCCTTGCCGGCATCCCCGGCACCGTGGGCGGCGCCCTGCAGATGAACGCCGGGGCCTGGGGCGGCGAGACCTGGCCCCTGGTGGAATCGGTGGAGGTGATCGATCGTGAGGGTCGCCTGGAAACCCGCCGCCCGGATGCGTTCCGGGTGGGTTACCGCCGGGTCCAGGGGCTCGATCCGCGCGAGCGCCTGTGGTTCACCGGGGCGACCCTGCGTCTGAGCCCGGGCGACCCGGAGGCCGGTACCCGGCGCATCCGCGAACTGCTGCGCGAACGCTCGGCAAAACAGCCGCTGGGTCAGCCGTCGTGCGGTTCGGTGTTCCGCAATCCGGAAGGCGATCACGCCGCACGCCTGATCGAGGCGGCCGGACTCAAGGGCCTGCGCGCGGGCGCGGCCGAGGTCTCGCCGGTGCACGCCAATTTCATCACCCACGACGGTACGGCGCGGGCGGAAGACATCGAGCGCCTGATCGACACGGTGCGCAACACGGTGGAGCAGCGGTTCGGCGTCCGCCTGGAGCCGGAGGTACGCATCCTGGGCCGGTTCATCGACCCGGGCGACGACAGCGAGGGAACGGCATGAATCGTAACGACGCAGAGCCCCGCGACTATGGCCGGGTGGCGGTATTGATGGGCGGCTGGTCCGGAGAGCGCGAGGTCTCGCTGGCCAGCGGCAACGCCGTGCTGGCGGCCCTGCGACGTCAGGGCGTGGATGCGCATCCGGTCGATCTCACGCGGGCGCACATGGGGCATCTGCACCTCCCCCTGGAGGGGTTCGACCGGGTCTTCATCGCGCTGCATGGAGAGTGTGGCGAGGACGGGGCCCTGCAGGGCTGCCTGGACCTGGCCGGCATGCCTTACACCGGCACCGGCGTGCTGGGTTCCGCCCTGGGGATGGACAAGCTGGCCTGCAAGCGACTGTGGACCGGGAGCAACCTGCCCAGTGCGCCCTACCGGTTGCTGAACCCGGGGTTCGACCCGGATGCGGTGGCCGAGGCGCTGGGGCTGCCCCTGATCGTGAAGCCGGCCCGCGGGGGCTCGAGCCTGGGCATTACCCGGGTGGATCGGGCGGCCGATCTCCCGGCCGCCTGGGAGGCGGCGCGCAGCCAGCCCGGGCAGATCTTCGCCGAACAGTGGATCGAGGGCCACGAATACACCGTGGCCATCCTCGACAACCAGCCGCTTCCGGTGGTCGAGATCCGTGCCGACGGCGGGTTCTACGACTACCACGCGAAATACGAGTCGGACCGCACCGGGTATGTCTGCCCGCCGCCACTGGATGAAAGCTCGTTGCTGGAATTGCAGTCACTGGCGCTGGGTGCGTTTGCCGCGCTGGAAGCCTGCGGCTGGGGACGGGTCGACATCCTGCAGGACGAGCACGGCGACAACCATCTGATCGAGATCAACACCGTGCCCGGCATGACGGATCACAGCCTGGTGCCCAAGGCGGCGGCCGAGGCGGGGATCGATTTCGACACCCTGTGCCTGCGCATCCTGGACTCCAGTTTCCAGTGCGGAGGGCTGCGATGAATCGCCGGCGCACCCCGCCGGCAGCGCGCTTCGCGCGGCTGCGCAGCGTGTCCGGTCCGGCCCTGCGTGTGCTGGCCGGAATGGCGCTGGCCGCGGCGATCGTGCTGGTCCTGCTGGCGACGACCCGGTTCGAGCCGGACGCGCTGGTGCCGGTGGAGAGCATCGAGATCGCCGGCGAGCCGCGCTACGCCGACGTGGAGCGGGTGCGTGAACTCGCGCGTCGCCACGCGCCGGGGTTCATTACCGCCGATCTGGCGGCGCTGGAACGTTCGCTGGTCGCCGAGCCCTGGATCGATGGCGTGCAGCTGCGCCGGCAATGGCCGGGGACGCTGGTGGTCGAGGTGCGCGAACCGGTACCGGTGGCGCGCTGGGGCGAGGAGCAGCTGGTCGACCGGCATGGCCGGGTGTTCGGGCCGGTGGATCAGGCCGAGTGGGACTACCTGCCCGCGCTGGAGGGGCAGGACGGGCGCCAGGTGGTGCTGATGCGCCGTTACCTCGAGGTGTCGGCACGTCTGGCGGATGCCGGCCTGGAAGTGGCCGGCGTAGCCGAGGGGCGTCGGCATGACTGGACCATCCGTCTGGAGTCCGGGGGCCGGATCCTGATGGGGCGGGACGCCGAGGCGGCCCGCCTGAATGCTCTGGTACGGGCGGCCGACGTCGTGCGCGAGCGCCGTGACGCGCCGGTGGAACGCTGGGACCTGCGCTATCCGCATGGCATGGCGGTGGCCTGGGCCGAAGAAGACGGGGACGCCGCCGGCGATCCCGGGACACAGTGAAAGGACGCGGGGAGATGATGGCAAAGAAGGCGGAATCGGGTCTGATCGTCGGGCTGGATGTCGGGACCTCGAAGATCGAGGCCATCGTCGGCGAGCTGAAGGACGATGGCGAGATCGAGATCATCGGCATCGGCTCGTCGCCCTCGCGCGGACTGAAGAAGGGCGTGGTGGTCAACATCGAGTCCACCGTGCAGTCGATCCAGCGCGCGGTGGAGGAGGCCGAGCTGATGGCCGGCTGCGAGATCCACTCGGTGTACACCGGTATCGCCGGGAGTCACGTGAAGAGCTACAACTCGACCGGCGTGGTGGCCATCAAGGACGGCGAGGTGGGGCCGGGCGACGTCGAGCGGGTCATCGACGCTGCGCGGGCCATCGCGATCCCCGCCGACCAGCGCATCCTCCACGTGCTCCCGCAGGAATACATCATCGACGAGCAGGAGGGCATCCGCGAACCGGTGGGGATGTCCGGCGTGCGCCTGGAGGCGAAGGTCCATCTGGTCACCGGCGCGGTGTCGGCGGCGCAGAACATCGTGAAGTGCGTGGAGCGCTGCGGCCTGCGGGTGGACGACATCATCCTCGAGCAGCTGGCGTCGTCCTATTCGGTGCTGACCGAGGACGAGAAGGACCTGGGGGTCTGCCTGGTGGATGTCGGGGGCGGCACCACCGACATCGCGGTGTTCTCCCACGGCGCGATCGCGCACACCGCGGTGCTGCCAATCGCCGGTGACCAGGTGACCAACGACATCGCGGTCGCGCTGCGCACGCCCACGCAGTACGCCGAAGAACTGAAGATGAAATACGCCTGCGCGCTGCGCTCGCTGGCCGACCCCGGGGAGTCCATCGAGGTCCCGGGGGTGGGCGACCGCGAAGCGCGCCGGCTGTCGCGGCAGACCCTCGCCTCGGTGGTGGAGCCGCGTTACGAGGAGCTGCTGCAGCTGGTTCAGGCCGAACTGCGCCGTTCCGGGACCGAGGAAATGATTGCCGCCGGGGTGGTACTGACCGGCGGGTCGTCGCGGATGGAAGGTGGGGTGGATCTCGCAGAGGAGGTCTTCCACATGCCCGTTCGCCTGGGAGTCCCGCAGCACGTGACCGGGCTGCTGGACGTGGTGCGCAACCCGGTGCACGCCACCGGGGTGGGCCTGCTGCTGTATGCCCGCGAGTCAAGGGCTCTGCAGGAGGCCCGCCCGGTGGAATCCGGGTTCCAGGGGGTCTGGGCGCGCATGAAGCGCTGGTTTACCGGCCAGTTCTAGGCCGGACCGAAGGGCCGGACCGCTCTCCGGCTACCGAGAAGGAAGGACATGTACACACGAAACAAGAGGACGCAATCATGACGTTCGAACTGATGGATACCTTTAGCCAGAGCGCCACGATCAAGGTCGTGGGCGTGGGTGGCGGCGGCGGCAACGCCGTACAGCACATGGTTCATTCGCAGCTGGATGGCGTGGATTTCATCTGCGCCAATACCGATGCCCAGGCGCTCAAGAGCCTGGATTCCAAGACCCTGCTGCAGCTGGGCGGGGACATCACCAAGGGCCTGGGCGCCGGGGCCGATCCGTCCGTGGGCCGCGAGGCCGCACTGGAGGATCGCGAGCGGGTGCAGGACCTGCTGCACGGCGCGGACATGGTGTTCATCACCGCCGGCATGGGCGGCGGCACGGGCACCGGCGCGGCCCCGGTGGTGGCACAGATCGCCAAGGAGATGGGCATCCTGACCGTGGCCGTGGTGACCAAGCCGTTCCCGTTCGAGGGCAAGAAGCGCATGCAGGTCGCAATGTCCGGGATCAAGGCGCTGACCGAGCAGGTGGACTCCCTGATCACCATCCCCAACGAGAAGCTGCTCACGGTGATGGGCAAGAACACCACCCTGCTGGATGCCTTCAAGGCTGCCAACGACGTGCTGTTCGGCGCGGTGCAGGGCATCGCCGAGCTGATCACCCGTCCGGGCCTGATCAACGTCGACTTCGCCGACGTACGCAACGTGATGCGCGAGATGGGCATGGCGATGATGGGGACCGGCACCGGTTCCGGCGAAGACCGTGCGCGCCAGGCCGCCGAGGCCGCGATTGCCAGCCCGCTGCTCGAGGACATCGACATCTCCGGGGCCCGCGGCATCCTGGTCAACGTGACCGGCGGCATGGATGTCGGTATCGGCGAATTCGAGGAAGTCGGCGAAGCGGTGAAGGCGCTGGCCTCCGAGGACGCCACCGTGGTGGTGGGTACCGTCATCGATCCCGAGATGAGCGACGAGATGCGGGTCACGCTGGTGGCCACCGGCCTGGGCGCGCAGACCGAGCAGCCCGAACGCCCGCAGGTGCGCGTGGTGGATGCCCAGCCGCAGCAGGCGGCGGCCGGTTCCGACGTGGACTTCGACCGCCCCACGCACCAGCGTCAGCGCCGCGGCCAGGACGAGGTCGCGACCGATTACGGCAGCGGTAACCAGCAGTCGAATATCGATGTGCTCGACATCCCGGCTTTCCTGCGCAAGCAGGCGGATTGAGGGACTTGACATGCAGGAGGAGCGGAATCCTGCAATAATGGAGCATTCGTTGTGTGCATGAACGGAGCCCGGGAGGGCCCGGGCTCCCCTCCATGCGCTCTCGCAGAAGAGGCAGTGCGTTGATCAGGCAAAGAACGCTCAAGAACAGCATCCGGGCGACCGGAGTGGGGCTCCATACGGGCGAGAAGGTGGTCCTTACGCTGCGTCCGGCCCCCCCCAATACCGGAATCGTGTTTCACCGCGATGACCTCGACCCGCCGGTGGAAATCCCGGCACGGGCCGAGAACGTCGGGGACACGCGGCTGTCGACGACCCTGGTCAACGGCGATGCGCGGGTCTCCACCGTGGAACATCTGCTGTCGGCGGTGGCCGGTCTGGGCATCGACAATCTCTTCGTCGACGTGAGCGCGGCGGAGGTCCCGATCATGGACGGCAGCGCGGGACCGTTCGTGTTCCTGCTGCAGTCCGCGGGTCTCAAGGAGCAGGATGCTCCCAAGGAATTCATCCGGGTGAAGCGCAGCGTGGAGGTTCGCGACGGCGACAAATGGGTGCGCTTCGATCCCTATGAAGGGTTCAAGGTCGGCTTCTGCATCGACTTTGAACACCCCATGTTCACGGACGGGAGCCAGCGCGCAGAGCTGGATTTCTCGTCGACCTCGTTCGTGAAGGAAGTCTCGCGCGCCCGGACATTCGGGTTCATGCGCGACATCGAGGCCCTGCGTGCGAATCAGCTGGCACTGGGCGGCAGCCTGGACAATGCCGTGGTGCTGGACGACTTCAGGATCCTCAACGAAACCGGACTGCGCTACGACAACGAACTGGTCAAGCACAAGATCCTCGACGTGGTCGGCGATCTCTACCTGCTGGGCCACAGCCTGATCGGGGCTTTCACCGGGCACAAGTCCGGTCATGCCCTGAACAACCAGCTCATCCGTCAGCTGGCCGCGGACCGGACGGCCTGGGAAAAGGTCACCTTCGAGGACCCTGCGGAGCCGCTGCCGATCTCGTTCGGGCAGCTGGAGCCGGGCGCCACCGGCTGAGGGACGTCACCCCGCATCGTTCCCCGAATCGCGGGGACGGGTGCGGGCCAGCCGTCGCAGTGCTCCCGCCAGGCGGGGATCGTCGACCTCGCCGGCCGTCTGTTCCAGGGTTTGGCGGGCGCTGTCCGGGATCGGCGGACGACTGCGCACCGGCTCCGGTTCGGTAGAGCGGGCCGCACCGCCCAGGGCGACCCGCACGCGCTCCACTTCGGGGTAGCCGGCCGCCTGCAGGGTCTTGAGGATCTCGCGCTGCTGGAAGCGCATCTCGGTGCACAGGGCGCGGTCGCGGCAGACTGCCACCAGGGTGGTGTCGTGGCGCACCAGCTGGAGTCGCCCACTGGCGACGTGCGTTCCGACCAGCCCGGCCAGTGCCCGTTCCAGTGCCCGGTCCGGGGTGACGTGGCTCTGCCACGCGGCGCGGATGTATCGGCCGATGCGGGGCGGCGTCATGGCTGACATGGCGCCTCCCGGTCGGGTCTTGCAGGAATCAACGGAGGTTGCATGGACCTGATGCTACTACGAGCCGGCGGTGTCTGTACCCGGATCCCGCTGTGGCTGGTGGTTCCGGTGCTGCTGGGGGTGCTGGCCGCGGTCGTGACCGCCGGCTATCAGCTGGGTCAGCAGCAGCGTGACGTGGTCGAAATCCCCGTGCTCCCGACCGTGGGCTCGCCCGATCTCGAACTCGCGGAACGCGAGCTCGCGCGCGAGGGGGTGGAGTCGCTGGCGTCCCGTCTGGTCGAGCTGGAAAACCGCCAGGCGCGCCTGGACCTGCGCATGTCCGGTCTGGGCGACGCCCTGGATCTGGACCCGGAGGCGCTGGAACCGAAGACCGGCGGTCGTGGCGGACCCGCGCCGCCGGACTCCGCGGCCGCGATGGACCGTCGCATCGCCGCGCTGGATCACCTGCTGGGGCAGCGCGACACGACTGTCGCGCGCCTGGACGAGGCGGTGCGCGGCGATGCCCGGGACGAGCGCATGCGCCCCGGCGTGCGGCCGGTGGAGTCCGAGGCCTGGGTCAGCTCGGCCTTTGGATACCGCGACGATCCGTTCACCGGCGAGCGGCGTTTCCATTCCGGCATGGACTACGCCGGACGCGAGGGCTCCGAGATCCGGGCGGCCGCGGACGGGATCGTGGTGCGGGCGGACACCAACGGTGGGTTCGGGCGCAGCGTCGACATCGTTCATGCCGACGGGTTGCTGACCCGTTACGCGCATAATGCGGAGTTGCTGGTCGATCCCGGGGAACGGGTGGAAGCAGGCCAGCCCATCGCCCGTATGGGCAGTACCGGACGGACGACGGATACCCACCTCCATTTCGAAGTTCACGGTCCCGGCGGGCCGGAAAATCCGGCCGACTACGTCCATCGCTGAGCGTGACCTCCGCGGATCGTTTATCCTAGGTCGGTTTCAGCCAATCTTCCGGATCCCCATGAAGCAGCTCGTACGCAAGTTCTTCGGCAGTCGCAACGACCGCATCATCAAGCGCTACGCGAAAAAGGCCGAGCGCATCAATGCCCTGGCCCCGGCCATCGACGATCTGCCGCAGGAAGAACTGCGGCACAAGACCGATGAATTCCGCCGACGGCTGCAGTCGGGCGAGGACCTGGATGCGCTGCTGCCCGAAGCCTTCGCGGTCTGCCGAGCGATGAGCGACCGCGTACTCGGCCTGCGCCACTTCGATGTCCAGCTGATGGGCGGGATGGTCCTGCACGACGGACGGATCGCGGAAATGCGCACCGGCGAGGGCAAGACCCTGGTCGCGACCCTGACGGCCTATCTCAATGCGCTGCCGGGCGATGGCGTGCACGTGGTGACCGTGAACGACTATCTCGCCCGCCGCGATGCGGCCTGGATGGGACGGCTCTACCAGGCCCTGGGACTGACGGTCGGCGTCATCAACTCCTCCGGCGGGCAGTCGGGCGGTGCCTCCTCGTTCGTGTTCGACCCCGACCATGTGGCGGGTGAGGACGGCATGGACGGCCTGCGGCCGGTCACCCGTACCGAGGCCTACGCGGCCGACATCACCTATGGCACGAACAACGAGTTCGGTTTCGACTATCTGCGCGACAACATGGCCTTCTCGGCCGAACAGCGCGTGCAGCGGGGCCTGAACTACGCGCTGGTCGACGAGGTGGACTCGATCCTGATCGACGAGGCGCGCACGCCCCTGATCATTTCCGGCCCGTCCGGCTCGGACTCCGAGCTGTACGAGCGCATGAATGCGATCCCGCCGCAGCTGACGCGTCAGGAAGACGAAGAGAGCGAGGGCGACTACTTCGTTGACGAGAAGGCCAAACAGGTCTTCCTCAGCGAGGACGGCCACGAGAAGGCCGAGGCCCTGCTGCGCGAGGCCGGCCTGCTGGAGGAGGACCAGTCGCTGTACGACGCCGGCGCGATCGCGGTCCTGCACCATCTGAACGCGGCGCTGCGCGCGCATGCCCTGTTCCATCGGGATGTCGACTATCTGGTGCGCGACAACCAGGTCCAGATCATCGACGAATTCACCGGCCGCATCATGACCGGTCGGCGCTGGTCCGAGGGGCTGCATCAGGCGATCGAGGCCAAGGAGGGCGTGCCGATCCAGCGCGAGAACCAGACGCTTGCCTCGATCACCTTCCAGAACTATTTCCGCCAGTACGACAAGCTGGCGGGCATGACCGGCACCGCCGATACCGAAGCCTACGAGTTCCAGACCATCTACGGCCTGGAGGTCGTGGTGGTCCCCGGGAACAAGCCGCTGATCCGCGAGGACATGCAGGACCTGGTGTACCTGACCCAGGACGAGAAGTACGACGCGATCGCGAAGGAGATCCAGTGGTGCGTCGAGCGCGGCCAGCCGGTGCTGGTCGGCACGGCCTCGGTGGACAGCTCCGAGCGGCTGGCGAAGTCGCTCAAGGAGAAGGGCATCGAATTCGAGGTGCTCAACGCCAAGCAGCACGAGCGGGAGGCGCACATCATCGCCCAGGCGGGGCAGCCCGGCGCAGTGACCCTGGCCACTAACATGGCCGGTCGCGGTACCGACATCGTTCTGGGCGGCAGCCTGGATGCCGAGCTGGCCGAGGTGGATCCGGAGGACACCGAGCAGCGCGAGCGGATTCGCGAGGCATGGCAGAAGCGTCACGACGAGGTCCTGGCCTCCGGCGGCCTGCACATCATCGGCTCCGAACGGCACGAGTCGCGGCGCATCGACAACCAGCTGCGCGGGCGTTCGGGGCGCCAGGGTGACCCGGGCTCCAGCCGGTTCTTCCTGTCCCTGGAAGACAACCTGATGCGGGTGTTCGCGTCCGAACGGGTGAAGTCCCTGATGGGACGCCTGGGCATGAAGGAAGGCGAGGCGATCGAGAACGCCTGGGTCTCGCGCGCCATCGAGAACGCCCAGCGCAAGGTCGAGGCGCACAACTTCGATATCCGCAAGCAGCTGCTGGAATACGACGACGTCGCCAACGACCAGCGCCAGGTCATCTATGAGCAGCGCGCGGAACTGCTGACCACCGAAGACATCAGCGACACCATTGATGCCCTCGTGGCCGACGTGATGAATGCGCAGATCAGCGAATACATCCCGCCCGGCAGCATCGAGGATATCTGGGATCCGGAAGGGCTGGAGCAGGCGCTGCGCAACGAATTCGGCCTCGAACTGCCGGTGAAGCAGTGGCTGGATGACGAGGACGACCTGCACGAGGAACCCCTGCGCGAGCGCATCATCGAGCGGGCGCGCGAGACCCTCAACGGCAAGCGCGAACAGCTGGGCGATGCCACCATGAACCGCCTGCAACGAGACGTGATGCTGCAGGTGCTGGATTCGCAGTGGAAGGAACACCTGGCGGCGATGGACTATCTGCGCCAGGGGATCGGCCTGCGCGGGTATGCCAACCGCAATCCCAAGCAGGAATACAAGAAAGAAGCGTTCGCGATGTTCCAGTCGCTGCTGGAGCGAATCAAGCACGACGTGATCAAGATGCTGCTGCGTATCCAGCTGCGTTCCGCCGAGGACGCCGAACAGCTGCAGCCGGAACGCCAGGCACCGGATACCGGGGCCATGAATTTCCGCCACGAGAATCCCGACAGTCCGCTGGCCGCGGACGAGGACGACGGGGGCGCCGCGGACGAGGGCGCACGCAAGGTCGCCGGTGGTGACGAGACGTACCGGCGGGAGGAGCCCAAGCTCGGACGCAACGAGCCCTGCTGGTGCGGTTCCGGCAAGAAATACAAGCACTGCCACGGCCGTCTCTGACGGCCGGTCCGGGGAGACGCGCTGATGGCCGTGGGACTGCAGGAACCGTCGGCGCCGCCGGCCGTGCCGGGCATCCGTCTGGCAGCCGGGGCGGCCGGCATCCGGTATGCCGGTCGTGATGACCTGGTGCTGATGGACGGTGGCGAACACGCAGTGGTCGCCGCGTTGTACACAACCAGTGCGTTTCGCGCTGCGCCGGTGGAGGTCGCTCGTCGCCATCAGGCGCAGGGGCGTCCCCGCTGGCTTCTGATCAACGCCGGGAACGCCAACGCGGGTACCGGTGAGCCCGGGCTGCGTGCGGCCGAGGCGAGCTGCACGGCCCTGGCCCGGCTGGCCGGCAGCGAGGCCTCGGCGGTGCTGCCGTTTTCGACCGGGGTGATCGGCGAGCCGTTTCCGCTGGAGCGACTGGAGGCGGCCCTGCCGGGGCTCTACGACGGACTCGTGGAGGACGGCGAAAGCTGGCTGCGGGCGGCGCGGGCGATCATGACCACTGACACGGTGACGAAAGTCGCGAGCCGCGACGTCCGTCTGTCCGAAGGGTGCGTGCGGCTGACAGGCATGGCGAAGGGATCGGGGATGATCCATCCCGACATGGCGACGATGCTGGGTTTTGTCGGCACGGACCTGGCCACCGATGCGGACGAGCTGGACGCGCTGCTGCGCGAGGCGAACCGTGACAGTTTCAACGCCATTACCGTGGATGGCGATACCTCGACCAATGACGCGCTGGTCTGCATGGCCAGCGGGGCCAGCGGTGTCCGTCTGGTCGGCGATGCCGACCGCACCGCGTTCGCGCAGGCGCTGGGGTCACTGTGTCTGGAACTGGCGACCGCGATCGTGCGCGACGGGGAAGGGGCGACCAAGTTCGTGACCGTGGAGGTGACGGGCGCATGCGAGCGGGCGGAAGCCGAGCGCGTTGCCGAGACGGTCGCGTTGTCCCCTCTGGTGAAGACCGCGCTGTACGCCAGTGACCCGAACTGGGGGCGCATCCTCGCGGCCGTGGGACGGGCCGGCGTCAGCGATCTCCGGATCGAGGGGGTCACGGTCGACATCAACGGTCTGGCGATCGTGCGCGGTGGCGGCCGCGCGCCCGAATACCGCGAGGAAGACGGCCAGGCCGCCTTCGCGGCTGACGAGATCACCATCGCCATCGACCTCGGACGCGGCGATGCGCGGGCGCGCAAGTACACCTGCGATTTCTCCCACGAGTACGTGCGCATCAATGCCGAATACCGCTCCTGAGGCGCCACCGCTTGATGTGGCGCTGGGCGTGATCGAGGACGGGGACGGCCGGGTCCTGGTCGGTCAGCGCGGGGCCGGGCAGCATCAGCCGGATCGCCTCGAATTCCCCGGCGGCAAGCTGGAGGCGGACGAGTCCCCGGCCGCGGGCCTGGTGCGCGAGATCCGGGAGGAGACCGCGCTGGAGGTGGCCCATGCCATCCCCTGCCTGCGGCTGGAGCATGACTACGGCGACCGCCGCGTGCGGCTGCACGTGTTCCGGGTGCCGGACTGGAGCGGCGAGGTCCGGGAGTGCGAAGGCTGCGCCCTGCGCTGGCGCGAGGCGACCGCGCTGGATCCGGCGGATTTCCCGGCCGCCAACGGCCCGATTCTGCGCCTGTTGCAGCTCCCCGATTTCCTTCTGGTGACGCCCGACCCGGCCGGGTCCGACGGCATCGCCGCCGTGGTGGACCGTGTGGCGGCCCGCCTCCGGCACGGGGATGTGGGGCTGTTGCAGGTCCGTGCGCCGGGGCTGGCTCGGGACGACTATCTCCGCTTTGCCCATGACCTGGTGACGGTCGCGCAGTCGCTGGGCACTGAAGTGCTCCTGAACGCGCCGCTGGACTGGCTGGACGAGCTACCGCCGGCCGGGGTGCATCTGCCGGAGCGGCGCTGGCGGGCGCTGTCCCGGCGTCCCGCGGTGGACGGCCGTATCAGCGTGTCGGCGCACGATGTCACGGGTCTCCGGGAGGCGGGGGGGCTGGCGCCCGATCTGGCCGTGGTCGGTCCGGTCCGGCCGACCCGGACGCACCCGGGGGCGACGCCGCTGGGCTGGGACGGTCTGGCACGTCTGACCGCGGCGAGTCCGGTGCCGGTCTACGCCCTGGGGGGGGTGGACGCGGGCAGCCTCGCGCCGGCCCGTGCCGCCGGCGCCTGCGGGATCGCAGCCATCCGTGGTCTGCTCGGAGAGCCGCCGGGCGCGAGGGGGTGACGGCACGGGGCGGTGCCGCCCGGGGCTGCCTACAGGGCGCAGCAGCAAAGGCCGAATGTCACATCCTCGCGCACCGGGTTCGGGCGCGAGCGGAAATCGCCGGGATCCATGAAGCGCACGGTAAAGCGCTGACGCCCGCCCGAGATCTCGGGGTAGATGCCCAGCTGCGGGTCCACGCTGACCCGAATCATCTGCCAGGCGTGCTGGCTGTCCAGGGGCTGTTCCAGAAAACCTTCCTCGGCGGTGACGCTGCGGTCGTTGCCGGATCCCCGAATATAGCGCAGCACGTGCTGTGTGGCCTCGGTCACGCTCTCCAGCGGCCGGAACCACTCCCGCAGCAGCTCGGTGCGTGCCTCCACGGGCTGTGACAGCCAGTGGTGGTAGATCGGGAGGTCAAAGTCGAAGGCGCCACCGGGCAGGGCCATCCGCTGGCGCACACTGTTGAAAAATTCGTTCTCGCGGACTGCCCCGTCCAGCGCCCCGGCCTGCTCTTCCAGTGCGGAATGCAGGCGCCGCTGGTCGTCCATCGTGCTTCGGAAACGGCTGGCGTCGATCCCGGGCTGGTCGGCCAGCCGCTGCAGATTGGCGGTCTGGCGTTCGATCTCGCCCATCAGCTCGCGCTTGATGTCGACGCGCGTGACCAGCGCATAGATGTCGACCAGGGAGACCAGGGCTTCGTGATGGTCGTAAGGTTGCCCTGCTTGCAGGGCGTCACCGAAACGTTGCGTGAGCGCCTCCAGCCGGAGCAGGAGGCGGATCCGTTCGTGGAGGGGCTGTTCGAAGATCAGCGGAGCGGTCACGGCGGTGCCATTGGCTTGAAGATTCTGCAGTATCCACGATTGTGGGGGGGTGTTTCTACCCGCCGGAAGTAAGGGTTCGCAGGTGTCGATCGGCGGCCAGGACCTGGTCGCGCAGCTGCCGGTCGTCGATACCGTCGTGGTTATCGATGCAGGTGTCGGCCCGGCGGCGCCGCGCATCCGTGCCAAGCTGGCGTTCCATGATCGCGCGAACCTCCTCGCGGGTGCGGTCGTCGCGCCGGGTCACCCGCTCGATCTGTTCTTCGGGGGTGCACTCAACGGTAAGGACGTGAAAGAAATCCGTCTCCCAGCCCGCTTCGAACAGGAGAGGCACGACGATGAGCGCGTAGGGGGCTTCCCGGGAGCTGTTTTTCAGCCGGGCGTGGATCTCGTCACGGACGGCCGGATGGACAATCGCCTCCAGAGCCTCGCGTTCCTCGGAGTCTGCGAACACGCGGGTCGCAAGCGCCCGGCGGTCGAGGTGTCCGCGCGGGTCAAGAATGCCTGGCCCGAAATGCTCGACGATCGCCCCGTGCAGCGGCTGTCCGGGTTCCTGCAGTTCGCGCGTGACGCGATCGGCATCCAGCACCGGGATCCCCTGTTCGGCGAACAAGGCCGCCACACGGGATTTCCCGGATCCGATCCCCCCCGTCAGTCCAGCTCGCTCCATAGCTTCATCATAGACCGTGCGGAAAGTAGATGCGCAGCAGGGCGTCGCCCGTGATCAGCGTCAGCCATCCGGCGGCGGCCAGGTAAGGCCCGAAGGGGATCGGAATGTTGCGATCGCGTCCGCGCAGGACGATCAGCGCAATGCCGACCACCGCTCCTACCAGGGAGGCCAGCAGCAGGATCACCGGGATGGCCTGCCAGCCAAGCCAGGCGCCGAGCGCGGCCAGCAACTTGAAGTCGCCGTAGCCCATGCCCTCCTTGCCGGTCAGCAGGCGGAAGCCGTGGAATACCAGCCAGAGCAGCAGGTAGCCCGCCATCGCGCCGAACACGGCCGACTGCAGGTCGGTGAAGACCCCGAAGCTGTTCACCAGCAGCCCCAGCCAGAGCAGAGGCAGGGTCAGCTGGTCGGGCAGCAGAGTGGTCCGGGCATCGATGCCGCCGGCTGCGATCAGCCCGCCGGTCAGCACGAGTGCAAGGCCGGCCTCGACGCTGGCGCCGAAGTGCCACAGGGTTGCTGCGAAGAGGAGCCCGGTCAGCAGTTCCACGGCGGGGTACTGCCAGCTGATGCGGGACCCACATCCCGGGCAGCGTCCGCGCAGGAACAGGAAGCTGAGCAGCGGGATGTTCTCGATTGCGCGGATGCTACGCTGGCAGTGCGGGCAGCGCGAGCGGGGGCGGATCAGATCGAAACGCTCCGCGCCGGTGTCTTCCGCGGGTTCTTCGCCCTGCAGGACGTAGCGGGCCTCGGCCTGCCACTCCCGTTCGAGCATGACTGGGAGGCGGGCGATCACTACGTTGATGAAGCTGCCGATCAGCAGCCCCAGCAAACCGGCGATGATCGCCAGCGCCAGCGGGTTCGCGAGCAGCTCGCTCATGCGCGGGTCATGCCGCCGGCCATCAGATCACCTGCCCCATCTGGAAGATTGGCAGGTACATCGCGATCACCAGGCCGCCGACCAGTACACCCAGGACCACCATGATCAGCGGCTCCAGCAGGCTGGACAGGCTGTCCACCGCGTTGTCGACCTCTTCCTCGTAGAAGTCAGCGACCTTGGCCAGCATGGTGTCGAGCGAGCCTGATTCTTCGCCGATCGCGACCATCTGTACCACCATGTTGGGGAACACGGCCGTGTTGCGCATCGACCACTGAAGCTGCCCGCCCGCTGCGGTTTCGTCCCGCATTCGCTCGGTGGCTTCGCGATACACCGCGTTGCCGGTGGCGCCGGAGACCGAGTTGAGGGCATCCACCAGCGGCACGCCGGCCGCGAACATAGTCGACAGGGTCCGGGCGAAGCGGGCCACCGCGGCCTTGCGCAGGATGGGGCCGAAGGCCGGGGCGCGGAGGATGGCGATGTCAAGGAAGCGATCGAATTTTGGAATGCGCTGGCGGGCCTGAATGAACAGGAATCCCGCCAGGATCGCCGCACCGAGGATCGCCCACCACCAGGCCTGTACGAACTCCGACATGTTAATGACCATGCGGGTGAACACCGGGAGGTCTGCGCCGAAGCCCTGGAACAGGGATTCGAACTGCGGCACCACGTAGATCAGCAGGATCGCCGTTACCACGATGGCCACCACGATGACCGCCGCCGGATAGAACAGGGCCTTGCGGATCTTGGCCTTGAGGGCCTCCGTTTTTTCCTTGTAGGTCGCGATCTTGTCGAGCAGCGTTTCCAGGGTCCCGGACTGCTCGCCGGACTCGACCAGATTCACCACGAGGTCGTCGAAGTGCTTCGGGTGCTTCGACAGGGCGGTGGCGAAGGTGTCGCCGCCCTCGACGTCGGTCTTGATCTGCATGATCAGATCGCGCATCGAGGCCTTTTCGTTGCCCCGACCCACGATCTCGAACGCCTGCACCAGCGGCACCCCCGACTGCAGCATGGTGGTCATCTGGCGCAGGAAATACGCGATGTCGGCGGGGATGATCTTCTTCTGCCCGCCACCCAGAAGGGGTTTCGGCTTCTTCTTGATCTTCAGAACGTTGACGCCGTTCTTGCGCAGTTCGGCGCGCGCGGAGGTCTCGTTCTCCGCGGGCACTTCGCCCTTGACGCGGTCCCCGTTCTTGTTGAGGCCTTCCCAAGTGTAGATCGTGCCGGAATCGGCCATTCCCTGTCCCCCTTAGCCGCTAGTCGATGGTCACGCGGTTGACTTCTTCCAGGCTGGTCAGCCCTTCGATGACCTTGTGCAGGCCCGCCCGCCGCAGGTCCTTGATGCCTTCTTTTTCGGCCTGGCGGGCGAGTTCGGTGCTGTTGCCATTTTCAAGGATGATCCGTTCAAGTTCCTCCGAGATCGGCATAACCTGGTAGATCCCGAGCCGGCCCTTGTAGCCATTGGTGCACTGATCGCAGCCCACCGGCCGGTACACCGTGAAGCCCTGTTCGAGCTCCTCGTCGGTGAAGCCCTCGTCGCGCAGCGTTTCCTCCGGCAGATCCTCGGGTGCCTTGCAGTTGGGGCACAGACGGCGCGCCAGTCGCTGCGCGATGATCAGCAGGATGGACGAGGCGATGTTGTACGGCGGCACCCCCATGTTGGCCAGGCGCGTCAGGGTTTGCGGCGCATCGTTGGTGTGCAGGGTGGAGAGTACCAGATGCCCGGTCTGAGCGGCCTTGATGGCGATCTCGGCGGTTTCCAGGTCGCGGATCTCGCCGACCATGATTACGTCGGGGTCCTGGCGCAGGAAGGCGCGCAGTGCGCTGGCGAACGTCAGTCCGACCTTGGGGTTGATGTTGACCTGGTTCACCCCGGGCATGTTGATTTCGGACGGGTCTTCCGCAGTGGAGATGTTGCGGTCCGACGTGTTGAGGATGCCCAGACCGGTGTAGAGGGAGACGGTCTTGCCGGACCCGGTCGGTCCGGTCACCAGGATCATCCCGTACGGGCGCCCGAGGGCCTCCAGGTACTGCGCCTTCTGCTCCTCCTCGTAACCGAGCTGATCGATGCCCATCGATGCCGAGCTCGGGTCGAGGATTCGCAGTACGATTTTTTCGCCGAACAGCGTGGGCAGGGAGCTGACACGGAAGTCGATCGCGCGGGTGCGTGAGAGCTTCAGCTTGATGCGCCCGTCCTGCGGGATGCGGCGTTCGGCGATATCCATGCGCGACATGACCTTGACGCGGGCCAGGATGCGGGGAGCCAGCGAGTTCGGCGGGTGAGCCACCTCATGCAGCACGCCGTCAATGCGAAAACGAACCCGGAAATCCTTCTCGAAAGGTTCCAGGTGGATGTCCGATGCCTTACGGTTGATCGCGTCCATCAGCAGCTTGTTGACGAACCGAACTACCGGGGCGTCATCAACGGCATCACCTTCATCCGAGGCACTCTCGGTATCGGAATCGGCTTCGACATTCAGACTGTCGAGCTCGTCATCGCCGAGATCTTCCATCAACTGGGACGAGGCATTCAGTGCGTCGTCGATGGCCTTGTCCAGTTTCTTCGGTTCGACCAGCACCGCATCGACGGGCATCCCGGTGGCGAATTTGAATTCGTCGGTGGCCACCAGGTTGGTGGGATCGGATACCGCGATGAACAACCGATTCCCGCGTTGCATCAGAGGCAGGGCATGATGCTTCTGGATCAGCTTCTCGTTCAGGTGGTCGCGCGGAATGACTTCCTCGTCAAAGGCGGCCATGTCCAGTACCGGAAGCCCGAACTCCTCCGCCGCCGCTTCGACGAGTCGTGGTTCCGGCACGTCGCCCTTGTCGGCCAGCAGCGCCATGAGTGGGGTCTGTTGGGTCCGCGCCTGTTCGACCAGCTGTTGGGCGATGTCCTGTGCAATCAGCCCGTTGTCGACGAGGCGTTTTGCCAGCCCCGGCAGGCGGGGGGTCGTGTTGCTGTTGGCCATGGGTGTTCGCAGACGTTATTGGGGATTATCCACACTGTACGTGGCGCGGTCCGGAATGGAAACGCATGCCGAGCTGGCGCTGCGGTTGTTCCTCACATTGGCCCGATATTAGAGCGGTTATTCGGCGGATTACAAGGATGGGAACAAGGTTTTCCGCGGTCCGCGCCCTCGATGCGGGTCAGTCGACGGTTCTGCGAACGGCGTCTCGGGCGGGGTTGACTTGTCTAGATTCGTCTCTCAGAATGCACGGCTTGGTTCAGGAGGGATACCCAAGCGGCCAACGGGGGCAGACTGTAAATCTGCTGGCACAGCCTTCGGAGGTTCGAATCCTCCTCCCTCCACCACCCAGTTTCATGCCAGCGACCCGAGCGGGCGATGGCGAGAAAGCCAGGTTCTGCGGGTGTAGTTCAATGGTAGAACCTCAGCCTTCCAAGCTGATGATGTGGGTTCGATTCCCATCACCCGCTCCAGATTCTGGCTTGCAGGTCAGGCTCATGTAGCTCAGCAGGTAGAGCACTTCCTTGGTAAGGAAGAGGTCACCGGTTCGAGTCCGGTCATGAGCTCCATTTTTGGTACGTAGCAACGTCAGTGCTGCCGTCGTAGCGACAGCGTCACGATCCGGGGAAGCGAGATATGTCCAAGGAAAAGTTCGAACGCAAGAAGCCGCACGTGAATGTGGGGACGATTGGTCATGTGGACCACGGGAAGACGACGCTGACGGCGGCGTTGACGGTGGTTCAGGCGAAGAAGTACGGCAGCGATGCGCGTGCCTTTGACCAGATTGACAACGCGCCGGAAGAGAAGCAGCGCGGGATCACGATTGCGACGGCGCACGTGGAGTACGAGTCGGACACGCGCCACTATGCGCACGTGGACTGCCCGGGGCACGCGGACTATGTGAAGAACATGATCACCGGTGCTGCGCAGATGGACGGTGCGATCCTGGTGGTTTCGGCGGCGGACGGCCCGATGCCGCAGACGCGGGAGCACATCCTGCTGTCGCGCCAGGTGGGTGTGCCGCACATCGTGGTGTTCCTGAACAAGGCGGACATGGTGGACGATCCGGAGCTCCTGGAGCTGGTGGAGATGGAAGTCCGCGATCTGCTGTCGAGCTATGATTTCCCGGGTGACGACACCCCGGTGGTCACCGGTTCGGCGCTGAAGGCGCTGGAAGGCGACGAAAGCGAGATGGGCGCCCAGGCGATCCATAAGCTGGTTGACGAGATGGACCGCTTCATCCCCGAGCCGGAGCGCGCGGTGGACGGTGCGTTCCTGATGCCGGTGGAAGACGTGTTCTCGATTTCCGGTCGCGGCACCGTGGTCACCGGTCGCGTCGAGCGCGGCGTGGTCAAGGTGGGCGAGGAAGTGGAGATCGTGGGTCTGCACGACACGCAGAAGACCACGGTGACCGGCGTGGAGATGTTCCGCAAGCTGCTGGACCAGGGCGAGGCCGGCGACAACGTGGGCGTGCTGCTGCGCGGCACCAAGCGTGACGACGTGCAGCGCGGCCAGGTGCTGTGCAAGCCGGGCTCGATTACTCCGCACACCCAGTTCGAGGCGGAAGTGTACATCCTGAACAAGGAAGAGGGCGGTCGTCACACGCCGTTCTTCAACGGGTATCGTCCGCAGTTCTATTTCCGGACGACGGACGTGACGGGTTCGGTCGAGCTGCCGGAAGGCACCGAGATGGTGATGCCGGGCGACAACGTGAAGATGACGGTGTCGCTGATCAGCCCGATCGCCATGGAAGACGGTCTGCGTTTCGCGATTCGCGAAGGCGGCCGCACCGTGGGCGCCGGCGTCGTCTC